>JAJFHR010000030.1 GCA_021775515.1 Hyphomicrobiales bacterium
GACAAGGTCAACGTCAATGGCGGTGCGATTGCCATGGGTCATCCCCTAGGTGCGACCGGTACCATGTTGTTGGGCACGCTGGTGGATGAACTGGAACGGCGTGATCTTGAAACCGGTCTGGTGACATTGTGCATCGGTGCCGGCATGGGCACAGCCACAATTATTGAACGGGTTTAGCGCTGAGGAGAATGATATAATGACTTACCAGAATTTTACCCTTGATATTGGCTCTGACGCAATTGCGCTGATCACCTGGGATATGCCGGACCGGTCGATGAACGTTTTAACGCCGGAATCTTTTGGTGAACTTTCCGACATCATCGAAAAAATTGCTGCTGACGAGGCCATTAAAGGCGCCGTGATCACCAGCGGAAAAGAAGCCTTTAGTGCAGGTGCTGATATTTCCATGCTCTCGGGCTTTCTTGAAACTTATGAAAAGAACCTGAAAAAGGGTGACGAAGAAGCGGCCGTCCAGGAACTTCACGACACCGGCAATATTCTCTCCCGGCTGGCCCGGCGTATTGAGACCTGCGGCACGCCTTTTGTTGCTGCACTCAACGGCACAACACTTGGTGGTGCATTTGAGCTTGCTCTGGGCTGTCATTATCGCATTGCGCTTAAAGATAAATCCAGCAAGATGGGTCTGCCTGAAAGCCGCATCGGGCTCTTGCCCGGTGGCGGTGGAACGCAAAGACTGGCCCGCCTCATTGGTGCCCAGGACGCCCTGCAGTTGATGTTGATGGGCCGCACCATTGATCCAGCCCGCGCCAAAGGTATGGGCATTGTGCACGCGCTTGCTGAAACCCGCCAAGAACTGATCGCAGAGGCCAAAAAGTGGATACTCGAGGGTGGTAAAGCCAAGGCGCCCTGGGATTTGGATGGCTTTCGCATTCCTGGCGGTCTGGTTTATTCCAAAGCCGGTGTCATGACCTGGTCGGCGGCCAATGCGATTTACCGCCGCGAAACCTATGACAATTACCCCGCCGCCCGCGCGATCATGAGTTGTGTTTATGAAGGTCTGCAGGTGCCAATCGATGTGGGTCTGCGCATTGAAGCCCGTTATTTCACCAGTCTTATGCGCGGCGATGTTGCCCGCAACATGATCAGAACCTTGTTTTTATCGATGCAGGAACTCAACAAGGGTGCAAGAAGGCCTGTGGAAGTGCCGGATTATAAAATCAACAAACTCGGCATTCTCGGCGCCGGCATGATGGGGGCCGGCATCGCCTATGTTTCGGCCCGCGCCGGTATGGAGGTGATATTGATCGACCAGAGCACCGAGGCTGCCGAACGTGGTAAAGCCTATTCTGAAACTCTGCTCGATAAATTGGTATCAAAAGGCCGCTCAACGGCGGAAAAGAAACAGGCTCACTTAGACAAAATTACCGCAACCAATGACTATGACGCTCTCAAAGGCTGCGATCTGATTATTGAAGCTGTTTTTGAAAACCGCGACCTCAAAGCAGAAGTTACCAAAAAGGCCGAAGCCCAGATTGCCGACAGTGCGGTTTTTGGCTCCAACACCTCAACCCTGCCGATAACCAGCTTGGCCAAGGCCAGCGCTCGGCCGGAGAATTTCATCGGAGTTCATTTCTTCTCGCCGGTTGACAAGATGATGCTGGTCGAGATCATTTTGGGTGAAAAAACCAGTCCGGAAACCCTGGCCAAAACGCTCGATTATGTCCGGGCCATTCGCAAGACCCCAATCGTCGTTAATGACAGTCGCGGATTTTATACCTCGCGAGTGGTCTCCACCTACATCGGCGAAGGCCTCCATATGCTGTCGGAAGGCATTCCCGCCGCCATGGTGGAAAATGTTGGCCGCATGACCGGCATGCCCATCGGCCCGCTGGCCTTGAACGATGAAGTCAGTCTCGAGTTGGCTCATAAAATTGCTGCGGCAACCAAAAAAGATCTGGGCGATAAATATGTCGAAACGCCGAGGGATACGATCTTGAATGAAATGGTTGAAAATCTCGGCCGCCTGGGCCGTAAAAATTCCAAGGGTTTTTATGATTACCCCGAAAAGGGTAAAAAGCACCTTTGGCCTGATCTGGCAGAAATTTTGCCGGCGAGCGTTGATCCTGACGGCGTCGACGTAGACGGGTTAAAACAGAGGTTTTTGACAATTCAGGCGCTGGAAACGGCGAGATGTTTTGAAGAAGCTGTTTTAACCGACGTGCGCGATGCAGACGTTGGCGCCATCCTGGGATGGGGGTTTGCCCCGTTTACCGGCGGGCCTTTAAGCTACATCGATACGATGGGTACACCAGCGTTTTTAGCTCAATGTAATAAATTGGAAAAGGCTCATGGTGACCGTTTCAAAGCCAACAAACTGCTGAAGGAAATGGCAGAAAACGGAGAAGCTTTCTACGCCAGGTTCAGCCCATCATCGGCAGATAAAGCAGCATAACCGCCTACTTAACTGTCGCTATGCTGAGGTAATATTTTTGCATGGGCGCAACAATGTGATAAATTGCCAAACCACTCTCCGGTGTAAGGGAGGATAATATGACGAATAAAATTCTGATCGGCGGGATCATCGCAGCAGTCGTCGTGGGTACAGCATATTATGCCAAGCCCGAGTTTCTCGCAGCAGGCAATACTGATGCACTCTACGTCATGAAGGAGACCAAGGACGGTTTTTTAAGGTTGAATACCATCACCGGTAATGTTTCCCTGTGTCATCCCAAGGCCACTTCATGGGTCTGCGAAGCAGTTGCCGATGATCGTGAAGTGCTGGAAAAAGAAATCGCCCGGCTGGAAGACAGAATTGGCGTTTTGAAACGGCACATAAAAAAAACTGAGAGCAGCTATTTCAAACTGCCGAGCGACAAAGAGGTAGATGAAGTGTTGTCATTTTTTGAAAGGTTCGTGAAGCGTTTCAAAGACATCACCGATGTTTTTAGTGATGATAAACACGACGCCGACAACATCTAAAGCGTGTCTCGCAAAAGTGGGCACCGGTTTTGCGATAAAGACACGCGCAAAAACAAAGGCCTAAAGCGTGTCTCGCAAAAGTGGGCACCGGTTTTGCGATAAAGACAGGCGCAAAAACAAAGGGCTAAAGTGTGTCAAATGAATCTGAAAAAAGGAGACACGCTTTAGGTATTTGCTACATCCAACAGGTCACACTTAACACTCCATCAAAAAGGTTTCGATGCGGCGTGCGCCAGCCTCGGCAAGTTGGCCTGAAAAGGCGACAAAAACATGTGCGCCTCCGGGATATACAGCCAGGTCGGTCTTGTTGCCGGCGGCATTCCAGCGGGTTGCCATGAAAAGTGTATCATCCAGTAACGGGTCTTTGGTGCCGATGGTAAAAACTGAGGGCGGCAGGCCAGATAAATCTGCATGAATTGGCGAAATATCGGTATCGGCGAGGGAAAATTCCTCCGGCACAAAATGATTTACAAACATCTCAAGATCCCTGGTGTTCAAGATCAACCTGTCTTCCCCCCAGCGCCGCACACTCGGGGTCAGGGCCAGATCATAAACCCCGCAATTGAGGTTGGCGCCCCTAAATGCTGTGAGGGAATGTTTATCGCGCAAGCGTAACAGGGTGATCACGGCTAGATGAGCACCGGCAGATTCCCCGCCGATTATAAGCCGCTCGGTACCAAAACGCGCTTTGGCGATTTCGTATAGCCATAAGGCCGCTGCTTCGCAATCATCAGGGCCTTGAGGATAAGGATGTTCAGGCGCAAGTCGATAATCGACACTCACTGTAGCCAACCCGCAGTTTTCGACCAACTGCTCCATGCGGCCATCCTGCTGGTCGGCCCGGCCCAACACCCAGCCGCCGCCGTGAAAGTGAAGATAAACGCCGCTGGGCGTTTCTGGACAAATGATGCGGATATTGATTTTGCCATGTGGTCCGTTGATTGCTTCATCGACGGCCCGGGGTGATTTGGGCGGCAACGGGAAGGGACCTTCGCCGCGCGCTCTTTTTGCCCGCACTTCGGCAATCGGGATCGACCATTGATCAGGTTCTGAAGACATCAAAGCGACAATCGCACGATTAACCGCATTGGTTTCTTCGCTAATTGCGTGATCTGAAAACACCGTGGGATCAATAAGAGGCATAAAACGTTATAAACACTGCTGAAAATCGAAAAAGTAAAACTATCTCAAACTTTGAAGCAGTGACATAAAAAAGTGGCCCGCCCCGGAACGCAGGGACGGGCCTCGGCTCTGTTACCCCTACCGCACAAGTCAGGCAACATAAGCCAAACAGATAGAATGTGGGTCTGCTGGTTACAACAGGGGAGGGATCCATCCCTGCCGACCGCTGCCCCACAAGCCCGATTTAACCGGTAAAGCGAGGCGGAGGATTGACGAAATCTGGGCAACATTGTGGCCGTCGGGCGCGGGCCGTGATATTCATGATTTGCTTTTTCAACGCCAATCAACATTCTGATAATGGTGCAAACAATGACTTATAGGTGTTTTTCGGTTTCTATCTCAGATGCTATCGCTCACATAAAACTAAACCGCAGCGACGAGCTCAACACCATGACGCCGGAGTTTTGGCGAGAACTTCCTGAAATTATTCAAAAAATTGATGCTGATGCCTCGGCACGGGTAATTTTACTGACGTCAGAAGGCAAACATTTTTCTGCCGGAATGGATACGGGGGTTTTAAGTGGCCTTGTGCCCGATCCCGATGATGAACCGGGACGGGTCCAGGCTCGCCTGATGCGCTTTATCGGCCAGCTTCAGGAGAGTTTTTCCTGTCTTGAACGTGCCCGCATGCCGGTAATAGCAGCTGTCCAAGGCGCCTGCATCGGATCCGGCCTCGATATGGTCTGTGCCTGTGATTTTCGCTATTGCACTAGGGATGCGTTTTTTACCATTCATGAAATCAACATCGGCATGACGGCGGACGTTGGCACCTTTCCAAGGCTGCCCCGGTTAATGCCTGAAGGCGAAGTGCGTGAATTAGCCTATACCGGTAAAAAACTAAAAGCTGAAAGAGCCCTGCAACTGGGCTTTGTCAATCAGGTCTTCGATAACCAGGATGAAATGGTCGCCGCAGCAATGCAGACGGCTCGGGAGATTGCCTCTAAATCACCCCTGGCAGTGTGGGGGTCAAAAGAAATGATTACCTATGCCAGGGATCATTCAACCGCAGAAGGGCTGAAGTATGTGGCGACCTGGCAAGCGGGAATGTTGCGGGAAAAAGACATTCGCGAAGGGATCAGCGCCCAGATGTCGAAACGCCAGGCTAATTATGAAGATCTGCTGCCGGATAAGGATTTATTGTAAGTGGCAAATTACGCGTCAATTCTTCGGTATTGGCGAAAAGGATGAATTGGGGAGCAAAGGCGATGTCGGAAGGCCACACAAAATCAATTCAACTGCCACTTCATATTGTGCAATCCAAACGTGATCTTGTTGTTGTAACACAAGGCCGCGAAATGATTGACATCAGCCGTCTGCTTCAATCTTGGATCAATGAAATAAGAGCGGTTGACGGGGTAATGACCGTATTTATTCGCCACACTTCTGCATCTTTGACGATCCAGGAAAATGCAGATCCCGATGTCCAGGACGACCTGTTGGACGCGCTTGATGGCTTAGCGCCGCAACACGTACATTACCGGCATATGAGCGAAGGTCGCGATGACATGCCCGCGCATATTAAATCCGCATTAACTGCCACAAGCCTCAATCTGCCGATTGAGGCAGGAAAACTGGGATTGGGAACCTGGCAGGGAGTTTATTTAATCGAACACCGTTCCCGCGCGCATCACCGTAAGCTTTCGCTTCATTTTATCGGCGAACTCGCGGTTGGCTAATACCGCAGGCCGATTACTTGCTATAGCGATGCTCGGGCTGGTTGAACAGCTTGGCTGTGTAAACCGGTATGTCCTGGCGTGTAGAAATAAACAGGCCAAAGCCGCGACCAATTCCGCTGAAAAAATCTCTAAGAGCCTTTAAAACTAACATATCACACCTCTAACGGTTCAAATTGATACCCGGGCAATCGGCATCAGTAAACACCCTTTTTATAACGCTGATATGATGAATAATTTGCCCAATAACCAATGTTGTTTTTGCTTGTCAGATATGCGCTTTTTGCATGGTTAAAAACGGTTAAAGTCAAACTATTTGGCGGGTTTTTTGCACTTGAAACTAGTCCGCTTGAGGCAGAGTTTTACAGCGTTTTAAAACTGTCTGTTGCCGAAACAAGTTCGTGTACTATGCCTTTTTCGGTGGTTGCGTGACCGGCATCGGCGACGATCCTCAGATCAGCCTCGGGCCAGGCTTTTGATAATTCCCAGGCGGTTTTCATCGGTGTAACCACATCATAGCGGCCTTGTACGATAATGCCGGGAATATGGCGCATTTTGTCAACATTGGCGATTAGCTGATCGTCGCTGTTCAAAAACCCGCCATTGATGAAATAATGGCACTCGATCCGCGCGAAGGCGATGGCAAATTCATCGCTGCCAAATCGGGCAATTCTTTCTTTATCGAGCAGCAGCGAGATGGTAGTTCCCTCCCATTGGCTCCAGGCCCGCGCGGCTTCTAACTGCACGGCCTTATCATTGCTTGTTAATCGCTTGTGATAGGCATGGGTCATGTTATCGCGCTCGGCCTTGGGAATAGGAGCTTGATATGCTTCCCAGGCGTCGGGAAAAAGCACGCTGCATCCGGCCTGATAGAACCAGTCAATTTCCGATTTGCGTATCGTGAAGATACCGCGCAGCACCAGTTCAAAAACCCTGTCGGGGTGGGTCTGAGCGTAAGCAAGGGATAAGGTTGATCCCCAGGATCCGCCAAGCAATTGCCATTTTTCGATATTGAGATGGCACCGTAACCGTTCCATATCCGCCACCAAATGCCAGGTCGTATTGTTGTGCAGGCTGGCGTTCGGCGTCGAGCGGCCACAACCGCGCTGGTCAAACAGAATAATTCGATAGGCAGAAGGATCGTGCAGACGTCGAAGCGAATTATTGCATCCACCACCCGGTCCACCATGAACAATCAGCACCGGTTTGCCGTCAGGGTTGCCGCATTCTTCGTAATATAGCTCATGCACGTCGGAGACCCGGAGCCGGCCGGAAGTATAGGGATGAATCCCAGGGTAGGGAGCGCGGAGATTAAGTGTCATGTAGCCAGTTCCAACTGAAAAAACAGCCGGATTTGGCATTACATTTGTTTCTACGTCAAGCTACCATTCGATGCGTTCGAGATTGGAGAAATCTACCTCGCTGCCATCTTGCAGTGTAACCGTGCCGGAGGCATCGTTGCTAAGGTCGATGGAATTGGCATCCTGCGACACGATAGAGCCGGAATCCACAGTTACCGTCCAATCAGAACCAAAATCACCAATATTACCGCCGCCGGAGCCATCTTCCAGCTTGAGGGTATCGGTCCATTCAACTCCAGCACCACCATCAATGGTATCGTTGCCGTGGCCTTCACGGAAAATGAAGAAATCGTTGCCGAGGTCGCCTTGCAGAACATCATCTCCCGTACCGCCGGTAATCGTGTCATCACCGGCGCCGGCAAATACATAGTCGTCACCGCCGAGAGCATTGATGACGTCATCACCGCCGCCGCCATCGAGGTAATCGATGCTGTTTGTACCTGTAATCACATCATCGTCGTTGAGGAAGGTGAGTGAGATGGTATCGGTGGCAGAAGATGTATCCGATCCATCGGTTGCGGTTGATGTAACGGTCAAATTCAGTTGCCCGGAAAACTCGTTTGGCGGTGTCAGCGTAATATTGTCGAACTGCCAATTTGTGATGTCTGCCGTTGTCGAGCCGCTGGAGGCGCTGAAACTATTGGTCCCATCGGAAATGGTGGTGCCATCAAGCAGGTTAGACAGAGTGACTGAAAGGGTTTCTGAACCATCGACATCGCTCAGGGCGGTGGTGATTTCAGGCAATAAAACCGGCGTGTTCTCAGAGGCTCCGACGACACCGTCCGGCAATTGGCCAGAAATTGTAATGTCATCGAGGAACATACCGCGACCACCTGCCTGAGCTACACCAATGGTGCGGAACTCAACCCTTGCCGGGGTTCCGTCACCGGTAAAGGAGACAGAATGCGTCTGCCAGTTAATCGATGTATCGCCAGAACCATTGGCTGACAAGGTATCGACAACAGTGCCGTTAATCAGCACTTCAATATTATTGACGCTGGCATTAAAGCCGGGGCGGGGAGCATATTCAAAATCCACGGTGTAGGTGGCACCGTTCTGGGTCTCGATGTTGCGATAGATATTTGTAGCATCATCGAAGAAGTCGGCAGCATCGTCATTTAGTTCGATAAAGCGGTTGGTATTGCCTCCGCCGAGGTTTTCGCTTCGAATTTCGATTGCTTCCGAATCTGTCGACCAACCGCCGATTGAGCCGTAATATGGTCCGATGCCGGCATCGAGATTGCCACCTTCAAAACCACTGGATACCGTGGACCCTGATCCCAATACGGTTTCAGTAGTGGCACCCAGAGATAGCGAGGGTGTATCGGCAACGGCCGTAACATCGATCGTCGCTGTTGCTGTATCTGATAAGGCTCCATCGGAAACGGTAAAGTCGATGGCAATATCATCTTTTGACAGATCGCCCGTTGGTGTATAGGTCCAAGTACCGTTGCCATTGTCGACAAGCGTTCCATCTCCCGCATTTTGCAGACTTGCGGAGGTTATCGACAAAGTTGAACCGGCATCATCATCAGAACTGTTGGCCAGCAATTGTGCTTCAGTAATAACGATGCTGGTATCTTCATCGATAGCGCCCAGATCAACGCCTAGTGCGATCGGCGCTTCTTCGATATTATTGACATTTACAGCCACGACTTCGTCGTAGGTTGCGCCATGGGCATCTGTGACCTGCACGGTTACATCGTAAGTTGATATCGGCTCAACGCTCACGTTATCAACAACGGAACTTGAGATGTCGACGCTTACATCGTCGAAAAAGACGTCAACTGATTCATTGTTGAAGGTCTTTTTGTTATTATACCCGCCGACAGTAATTGTATGATTTCCAGCGGCAAGTGATCCCAGATCAAGCGTGACAGTTTGCCATCCGCTGTCAAATGTT
>JAJFHR010000291.1 GCA_021775515.1 Hyphomicrobiales bacterium
ATAAATAGAGCTGCCAGGAAAAGCAGGTTTATTCCGATTACAGCCCGGCCTATACCGATTGTGTCGCTCAACGTAATGTGATGCCAACTAATCCGATGGAGCCGGGCAACCAGCAAAACGACGGCTGCCACCAACAGGTAAACGCCATAGTTAAGCCAGCCAATTCTAGGATTCAGCAGTTCTTGTGGACCTAGCCTTAACGCCAGGGCCAGTGGCAGTGATGCCGCAGCGAAGCACATATCGATAGCGAAAATCGCGACTGCTCGATATTTGTAGTTCCACATGAATTCTTTGCCAGATGCCATCAAATTACTCAAAAACTTCCGATAAACCTGCCAAGTCGACTTTCTCTATCCGGACTTCTACCATTTTGATGATATTAAGTAGTCGATTTGTAATTGTAATTCTACTGTTGAGACATACTTCAGCAGCTTAATTCGTACAATAGTTTAATCGTTTTTTAATCGTGTTCGGGCCTGATTGAGTTAATTCCTTAACCATCGCCTTGCCGATGTGCCAGATTGAAACGGTGAAATATGAAGAAAGTAGATTTGCGTCCCGCTGATTTTCCCTTAACCGAGTCAAAGTCGCGGTTTGACCTGCCTGTCGTTTTGTCGCTTGCAGGTATTGTTTCCGTGGCGGCTGTTATTGGTGCAACCGCCTTTCGCAGCGAGTTTTTTTCCGATGCAACCGGTTTTTTTGCCGGCAAACCGGCAAAAACAATCACTGCGACAAAGGATGTGAACCAAGATCTAAAAGCCGAGGTTGCGCGCCTTAGCACCAAGCTAGAAATTGTTAGTGCACAGCTGAAAAAAATTTCGCTTGAACAAAATTCTACGGCCATGCGTATTGCGAAATTCGATGAATCATTTGGCATGATCACCGCGGCCATCCCCAAAACAGAGGAAACCCGTTCGTATAGCTATGATCGACTGCTAGATACAGGTTGGAGAGCGGATGATATGGTTACGCGCAAGCGCAAGCGCGATCGCATGGCCCTGCTCAAATCCGATGCCAATATCACAAGCAAACCCAATTCCCGCTTTTCAGCCAAACCGACCAGCACCCAGTTTGCTGTTGAACTTTCATCTTATGAAAACATCACAACTGCCCGCGTGGCTTGGCAAAAACTGGTTGAAAGGCATGGGCTTTTGCTCGACAAACTTGCCCCGCGCATGTTGCCAGTAGCAAATCCTGCCAATAAAATGGAGCGGGTTCAGCTCATGGTTGGTCCGATTAAAAACGCGGCCAAGGCTGCCAGCGTCTGCGCCATATTACGCAGTGAGGGTAACAAGTGCCTGGAACGCGTATTTTCATCAAAAAGCATGGTGGTGGTCTCTGTGCCGGAAATCAAAGCGGTCAAGCCAGTAAACTCTGCACGTTAAATTCAGCAAATTTCGCAATGCGGATAAGCCTCTTTCTTGCCAAAGTAAGTGAGACCGGTTAGGGGTGAGGCCCCTGCTCCGGTTTTTAACATTTTGTTCCTGATTTAAGGCATTTCATGCACGCTAGTTTGGCTATCAACAGCAGATTGAAGACGCTGGTTGTTCTTCATGCCATACCTTTGAGTTTTTCAACCAATGTAGTTCTTGGCCGCGCGCTCAACACCTCGGTGGAACCGGCAACCTTGGCATTTTATCGCTGGTTTATTGCCGCTCTTTTGCTGGTTGTTTTTACCGGCCACCTTCTTTGGAAATATCGAAAAGAACTGCTGGCGGTCTACGATCTGTTGTTATTACTCGGTTTTTTGGGAATGTTTGTGTGTGGCGCGGTTTTTTACGCCGGCCTGCGGCAAACCGAAGCCATTAACGGTGCGCTTATCTATATGTCTTCACCCGTGATGATTATTCTATTTGAAGTGATGTTTAGAGGCCAGCGGCTAAGCCTGCTAAAAATCGGGGGGGTGACGGCGGCAATTTTCGGCGTTGCTATAATTCTGTTTGGCGGCGGTAGGTATAATCTAACCGACTTTCAATGGCGTATCGGCGATTTATATTGCCTTGCTGCCGCCATCTCTTGGGCAATATATTCTATCATCCTGAAAACCGACCGCCTGTCGAACCTGCCGACATTGGCGCTGTTTCCAGCCATTGCAATAGCCGGATCCTTTGTGCTTTTCCCCTTTTATATTCTGGAAGATGGACCGGCATTGAGCTTTGATTTTTCGGTTAATATCTGGCTGGCAATATTTACTCTGGCCAGCTTTTCATCGGCTCTGGCCTTTGGTTTTTACCAGAAAGGTGTTGAGCTTGTGGGTGCCAGCACCACCAGCCTTTATCTTTATCTGCTGCCGGTATATTCCACAGTTTTTGCCACTCTGCTGCTAGGAGAAACGCTGTCAGTCGTTCATGTGGCGGGTTTTGTTCTGATCGCTGGCGGGCTTTATTTTTCCACGCAACAATCACATCAACCGCCGCAGAAAAGCGCCTGAGGTAGCGCTTGCAAAATCCCGCAACTTCCTATACATCAACGCGTACTCCTCTGGGGGCCCATAGCTCAGTTGGTAGAGCACCTGACTTTTAATCAGGTTGTCGCAGGTTCGACCCCTGCTGGGCTCACCATTTTCCTTCCTTTCAAAAATTAACAACTTGCAAGTATGACCGGTTTTTTTGCCTGCCCGATATTGGCCCGGCTTGAGAACGGTTTGAATTTTCCCTGGTTTAGAATTTTTTATTCCGAGCCAATAAAGCAAACTTGTTGTTGGCGGATCAGCCCCGCAGAAATTTGCTTGAGATTCCCTCGGCTGTCGGCTTTTTAACAACATTGATCTCTCGTTGGCTTCCGAACTCAATCGGCTAGAAATCGCTGTTTAATTGATGCAAATCAAGCTGTGTTCACCTCGTGAGCGCATACTTCTGCGATTCATTTGTTAAAAGTCTCCCGTTCGCAGCTAAAATTGAAAATATGCAAGAGCCCACCAAATCCCGCTCAAAAACCTTAACTGGCAGTTTGCCTCGTGACCCGCATAGTTTCACTGTCAGCGAGTTAGCGGTGATGCTGGATGTTATTCCAGCAGATGGCCTGGGATTTGATGAAATTCGCCAGCGGCGCAGACGCTTCGGCCGCAACGTCCTGCGTCAGCGCCAAACTGCCAGTGTTGTCAAAATTGTCATAAATCAACTTAAAAGCCCCGTGGTTTTTTTGCTGGCTGCTGCCGCATCTCTTGCCGTTGCCTTAGGAGAATGGACTGAGTGCGCGGCAATTGTCGCCGTACTTATCATCAACACAATAATCGGGACGGTAACGGAACTTCGCGCCAGGCGGTCAATGGAGGCGTTGCGGCAATTATCGACCCACACGGTGCGGGTACGCCGAAATCATGAACCTATGGTGGTTTCTGCCGATGATCTCGTGCCCGGTGATATTGTTATTTTGGATGCGGGAGACGTAATCCCTGCCGATATGCGGATTGCGAACTCGGCCAATCTGGCGTGCGATGAATCTGCACTTACCGGCGAATCGATGCCGGTAGCCAAGTCGACTGATCCCGTTGATGAAGATACACCGCTGGCAGAGAGACCCTGCATGCTTTACAAAGGATGCGCGATCACTCGTGGTACTGGTGAAGGCCTGGTGACAGGAACCGGCATGCAGACCGAGCTTGGCCGGGTAACCCATCTCGTCGACATCAGTCATCCTGAGCGTTCACCACTTGAACGCCAGTTGGAGCGGTTGAGCCGCAATTTAATCTGGCTGACACTCGGCATTGCGGTTGTTGTGGCT
>JAJFHR010000292.1 GCA_021775515.1 Hyphomicrobiales bacterium
ATTCGGCACCGCGTACCTGGACTACAAAAAAAGCGTCAGGCGCTGGCTATAATTAGCTGTTGTCTGAGATTACCCCCCTCCTCCGCCAAAACGCATTGTTTTTGCAACGGTTTTCGCACCTTTCAATTACAATAAGTTAGCTGTCGCAAAAGATTGGCCAAATTCTGCTTCGAGCCGGTTCTCACTGCCCCTTGCAACACCGCGAATAGCGGCTACCGCCTCACATATCTTCGCTGCCGAAAATCAGTACATTCATGTCAGACCAAAATCTGCTTTAGTTGCGGAGAAGCATGAGTCGAGAACCTAGGAGTTTCAAAATGCCAATCGAACCATGGATGAATTGCCGGGACATTCAAACCGCTATCGAGTTCTATACGCAGGTTCTGGATTTCGAGTTAGCAGTCGCGCCGCATCCAAATCCGGAAAACTTCGACTCCCGCCATGCGGTTCTGTCCCGTGACGGCGATGTTCTCCACCTCGACAGCCATGCGCGTGATAACGGTGTCTTTGGCACTCAAATTTATGTTCGCGTCTCGAATGTCGACGAGCTTTGCGAAAGGTTTGTGGCAAAAGGACTTGAGCTGACGGTTCCCACCGGTGGAACCACCCCGGTCGATCAGACATGGGGTATGCGAGAGATCGGGTTTCGAGATCCGGACGGCAACCGGGTGTCTTTCGGCCAACCAATCGGCTGAGGCTCTGGAAATTTTTCTCTGTTTTCCAAAAAATTTTTATCAAGCCAATGTCCGTTTTGTCGCCATCTGACCGTTGCAAAACGCATTGTTTTTGCAAACTCAACTTGTCAGTTTAGGATCGAATGAACTATCTGGGTGAGCCATCACAGCTGGGGGACACCTGGTCAATCGTATATCGGTTTGGAGATTTTTTCCGGGCTCTAAAAACCCGAAAGACGTGGAATGCTTTCGCATTACCACGCCTCCCAGTTAAACGAGATCTGATAAAGAGGTTACAAGCCGCTAGGATCGCCACCTAGTCATCCAATCTCTATGACCGTTGAAATTCACCGGAAACATAAATTTCGAAGAAATCCACACTTCCTATGATCTTCTGTGGTCTATGATTACGTCATCAAAAAAGTCTTGCGACCTCAGTGACTTCATCGTCATACCTATCGAACGAATAGCCATCATTCATAGGAGCAGCGGCCCACCAATCACGTTCCAGACCATGAAAGGCAGTCCCGGCTGGCGACCGGGTATGCAGGACACCGAATTAATAGGCCAGTTGCCGACCGACTTATTCTTCCAGGCTGCACAAGTATATTGTTAACGATTTTGCCGTCCGTGTCGAATGTCTCTTACATTTCATCCACAGTATTTGACATATTTTTTCAGCATAAATTTGGCGGGTTGAGCTTAGTCCAGATTTGCATAAACCGGTGACCACACCATGTTCTCAATCAGTTTTTTCACGTCGGTTTTTTTGTCAAACTCACTGAGACCTTCTTTAATTGCGGTTTTTCCAACAGCCACAGCAATTCTCATACTAAGAGCGCGTATTCCGTTGACCGGTGGCAGAAGTGAGGTGCCGTTCTGACCAGCTTTAGGCACGGACTTGCCGATAATCTGCGCGGCAGTCATGAACATTTCATCACTGATGCGCGTAGCTTTGACAGCCAGCACACCGAGACCCATTCCTGGGAATGCGTAGGAGTTATTGCACTGGGCTATTTGGTGGTTTACGCCATCGTAATAAACCGGCTCAAACGGACTGCCCGTGGCAACCAGGGCGCGGCCATCACTCCACCGCAAAATATCTTCAGGAAAGGCTTCCGCTCGAATTGTGGGATTTGACAGCGGCAAAATAATCGGCCGTCTGTTAAGCTCCGACATCATTCTTACGACTTTTTCGCTGAATATGCCGGTTTGACCAGACACGCCGATTAATATATTTGGCCGGGCATTGCGGATCACATCGACCAGGCCGAAATAACTATATCTGGACAATTGCCATGTTCCCAATTCTTCAGTTGAGCGGGCAAAATATTTTTGTTGTTCGGTCAAATCATCGATGTCTTCACGCAACAGGCCATCACGATCAACAAGAAAAAACCGCGATTTTGCTTCCTCTTCGCTTAACCCCTCGCGCATTAGTCCACGAACCAGTTGATCGGCAATGCCGCAACCAGCTGTTCCAGCTCCAACGATACAAAACTTCTGATTGGCAAATTTTCCGCCCGCAGCCCTGACCCCCGCCATAACCGTTCCCATGGTTACGGCAGCTGTTCCTTGGATATCATCGTTAAAACAACATAGCTCATTGCGATAACGCTCAAGCAGTACATTGGCATGGGTTCGGCCAAAATCTTCAAATTGTACCAAGGCCTTAGGAAATTGCCGTTTGATCGCCTGCATGACTTTATCGACAAAACTGTAGTACTCATCGCCAGAAATACGTTGATGGGCCCAACCGATATAAAAAGGATCGTCCAACAGCTCCTTATTGTTGGTGCCGACGTCCAATAGGATCGGCAAACAGACTTTAGGGTCAATACCGCCATTTGCTGTATATAGCGAAAGCTTGCCAATGGGGATTCCCATTCCCCCTGCTCCTTGATCACCAATGCCCAATATGGCTTCACTGTCCGTCATCACAATAACATCGACTTGTTCCGGGGTCGCATTTTGCAGAATTTGGTCAATGTAATCGCGCTCAGGATATGAAATGAACAGACCGCGGGGCTTTCGGTAAATTTCTGAAAATCTCTGGCAGGCCTCCCCTACAGTGGGCGTGTAAATGATCGGCGTCATTTCTTCAACGTGATCAGAAATCAACTGATAAAACAGGGTCTCATTGTAGTCTTGAAGCTGGCGCAAGAAAATATGGCGGCCGATATCAGTATCTTTTTGAAGATAGGCGCGATAGGCGCGTTTTTCCTGCTGGTGAAGAGTTTCTTCATGGGGAGGAAGGAGGCCCAGAAGTCCATATTTAACACGCTCTTCGTGGCTGAATGCCGTCCCCTTGTTAAACTGGGGCAATTCAAGCAGTTGTTGACCATGTGGCCGTTGCTTC
The DNA here is from genome assembly GCA_021775515.1 of Hyphomicrobiales bacterium. Taxonomy (GTDB): domain Bacteria; phylum Pseudomonadota; class Alphaproteobacteria; order Rhizobiales; family JAJFHR01; genus JAJFHR01. The sequence continues at coordinate 3,034 of JAJFHR010000292.1, forward strand.
ATCTGGGCATGTCCTTTTGGCGTTGCCTGCGGTGTCAGCAAAAAATGACAAATTGATAATTTCAATCAGCCATGAAAGAACATATGCAACCATGAAAGCAAGAGGAAACCGACTTTCTACTCCCGCAGTCAACAGAAGTTACCAAGGATACCAAATTGCGCATATTTTGATCGTTTGATTGTCCCGGCGGAAAGATCGAAAGGGACGCGGGCAATAATACACCTAATATTTTCCCTGTCCCGCCACATTGCTTGAACCTTCACATGGCGATCTATATCCTGACGCAAACACATTCATCCAAGAGGTTTAAATGACCACATCCACGGGCATGATTGATGCCATCGGCAATACCCCCTTAATTCATTTACGGCGGGCATCCGAAATCACCGGTTGCAAAATTTTAGGCAAGGCCGAATTTATGAATCCCGGTCAATCGGTAAAAGACCGGGCCGCTCTTTTCATTATCAAACAGGCCATTCAATCCGGCAGCCTCAAACCGGGTGGCATCATCGTTGAGGGCACGGCCGGCAACACCGGTATTGGCGTTGCCCTGGTCGCAAATGCACTAGGATTCCGCTCGGTGATAGTTATCCCCGACACTCAGTCCGACGAAAAAAAGGACATGCTGCGCATTGCCGGCGCAGAGCTCGTGCAGGTTCCAGCGGTTCCCTACAGCAATCCCAACAACTATCAGAAATATTCAGCCCGGCTTGCCGAAACTCTTGCAAAAACCGAAGCCAATGGCGCTGTATGGGCTCAGCAGTTCGACAATGTTGCAAACCGCCAGGCCCACATTGAAACCACAGCGCCGGAAATCTGGGAACAGACCAACGGCCAGGTAGATGGCTTTTGTTGTGCGATTGGTACCGGTGGCACCATTGCCGGTGTGGGTATGGGGCTGAAAGCTTATAATCCTGCCATTCAGATTGCTGTCGCCGATCCGCCGGGTTCGGCGATGTTTAATTATTACGACCACGGCGAACTCATCTCTGAAGGCAGCTCAATTACCGAAGGCATTGGCCAGGGCCGTATTACGGCTAACTTGGAGGGTGCTCCGATTGACAAGGCATATTTCGTCTCTGATGAGGAATCGGTGCAAACGGTATTTGATCTTCTGAGTGAAGAAGGTTTGTGTTTGGGCGGATCGAGCGGTGTAAATGTCGCCGGTGCGATAAAACTGGCCCGCGAGATGGGACCTGGCCATACAATCGTAACTGTGCTCTGCGATTTTGGAACACGTTATCAAAGCAAACTTTTCAACCCTGAATTTCTCCAATCAAAAAACCTGCCGATCCCGCAGTGGCTCGTATCCAGCCACACCGACGTGCCGGATGTAACCGTTGAAACTGATGCATAATGCGTGTCTCCTTTTTTCGGGTTCATTTGACACACTTGAACCCTTTGTATTTTGCGCGTGTCTTTATCGCAAAACCGCTGCCCACTTTTGCGAGACACGCTTTAGAAAGCCTGTTCCATGACTGATTTAGTTTTTAGAGACGATGCTTACCTGCGGGAATGCGAAGCGCGCGTTGTTAATGTCAATGATCGAGGCGGGATAATTCTCGACCGCACTAACTTTTATGCCACCAGTGGCGGGCAACCTGGCGATTGCGGTGAAATTGAAATTGACGGCCTGGGCAGATGTCAAATTGCGACAACTGTGTATGACAGCGACAAAAAAATTGTTCATGTGGCACCTGAGGGATCACCCCTGCCTCAACCTGGCAGTTCGGTTTTATGCAAACTCAATTGGGATGTCCGCTTTGCTCATATGCGAATGCATACAGCGCTTCATCTGCTTTCCGCCGTTTTATCCTATCCGGTAACCGGTGGTCAGATTGGCGCTGATCGCGGGCGTCTTGATTTTGATATTCCTGATGCCGGTCTGGACAAGTTGGAAATCGGTGAAGAGCTCAACCGGCTCATTCAAGGAAATCACGAGGTTACTCAACAGTGGATCCTTGATGAGGAATTAGCCGCTAATCCAGAGTTGGTAAAGACTATGGCCGTCAAGCCACCGATGGGCACCGGAAAGGTCCGATTGATTGAAATAAAGGATTGCGATCTTCAGCCCTGCGGCGGCACGCATGTTGCCAACACCGCGGAAATTGGCGAGGTTTATATCGCAAAAATCGAAAAAAAGGGCGGAAAAAATCGCCGCGTTCGGCTCGCTTTCAGGTAAACTGTTTGACAACGCCACCGGCAGCTTAGCCACACAGGCGGTAAGGGGGAGACATGAGCCTATCTGACAATTCATCGATCGTTGAAACCGATTGGTTGGAAAAACATCTCGATGCACCCGACATAGCAGTGCTGGATGGTTCCATGCATTTGCCCAATACTGACAGAGATGCAAAACTTGAATTTTCCCAGTTACGGATCCCCGGCGCACATTTTTTTGATATTGATGAGGTCTCTGATACCGCCAGTACGCTGCCGCACATGTTACCCAGCCCAAAGAAGTTTTCGACCTGCGTGGGCAAATTGGGCATTGGAAACGGCACCCGCGTGGTGGTCTATGATTCAGCCGGCCTGTTTAGTGCTGCCCGCGTTTGGTGGATGTTTCGCATCATGGGTCATGACGACGTTGCGATCCTTAATGGCGGACTACCAAAATGGATGGCCGAAGACCGAGCGCTCGAAAGCGGCCCAGTAAAAAGAGTTCAGGAATGCAGTTTTACCGCGCGTTTTCAAGCCAGCAAAGTCAAATCTCTGGATGACATCCTCAAGGTCGTTGCTTCCGATGCTCCTTGTCAGATAGCTGATGCCAGATCAGCCGCCAGATTTGAAGGCGGCGTACCTGAACCAAGGCCTGAGTTAAAATCCGGCCGTATTCCCGGCAGTCGCAATGTTCCTTATACCAATCTGCTGGAAGATGATGGCACCTTAAAAAACATTGAGGAAATTAGAACGGCTTTTCTCGATAGCGGAATTGACCCGGCAAAACCCGTCATAACCACGTGTGGTTCAGGTGTCACGGCGGCGGTATTGGTTCTCGGGTTAAGTTTAATTGGAAAAAACAAATCCGTCACACTTTATGATGGCTCCTGGTCGCAATGGGGAGCAGAGGACGGTGTTCCCATAGAATCGGGCACCTAATTTCTATGGCAAAAGTTCATAATATCACGATTACCCACCTGGAAATGTTTGAAGATCCACACAATGCGGCACCACCTCCAGCTCAGACAAAAATCGCTTTAATTAGGGCTGAAAACCCTCCGGTTCATTTTTACAGATATCTCTATGATATCATCGGCGGTGATTATATCTGGGTGAACAGGAAAAAACTTTCAGATGAAGAACTCGCTGCCATTATCCAAGACAATGATGTTGAACTTTATGTGCTTTATGTAAATGGCTGTCCGTCGGGATATGCCGAACTCGACTTTCGCAAGATGCCCGAAGTTGAGCTATCCTTCATGGGTCTGATACCCGAAGTGATCGGGCAAGGTTTTGGCCGCTATCTGCTTACCCAGGTAATCGCAATCGCCTGGGCGCGCGAACCCCAACGGCTGTTTGTACAGACCTGCACATTGGACCACCCAAGCGCCCTTGGTCTTTACCAGCGCTGTGGATTTGAAGCTTTTGCACAAGAACAAACCGAGCTTGAAGACCCCAATGGGTAGATCTTCAAGCTCGGTAGATTCACGCGCTAGACGTCATTAGACAGAAAGGGCGCGTTTGTTCGTGCAAGTAACAGCCTCTGCATAACGCAGACAAGCCAATCCAGTAACAAAGTCGCCGCATCACTATTCAGCTTGGCAATTGACCTACTTGGAAAGCGTATAGGTTTTTCCTATTTCCGGTGACAGAACATTGACGTTGATTCCGAGTTTTTTCACCTCTGCTTCGAATTCAACCGGCGTACCCATCCACGGTGGTCGTCCCTTTACACGGAAGTGTTGCGGTACCACCGTTTTAAGGTTGGGGTTGTCAGTCATCAATAGTTTAGTGGCAAAGGCTGCATCTTCCGGGCCCATCATAAAGCGCCCGGCGATCGGGACCAAAGCTACGTGGGGTTGGAAGCGCATGCCAAAAAGTTTCAGTTCAATTGAAAGACCGGTGCTGCCGGCCATCAAGACCTTGAGGCCATTCTCGAAGGTTATCACCGAACCGGAGGCTGGTCCGCCATAGTAGCGGGCGGGATGGTCTTTTTTGCCTGAACTTATTCCTGAGCCATGGGCTGCCTGGATTAGCTGAACCGATACGCCACCCACCTTATACCTGCCGCTGATGGCACCAATGTAAATCTGATCCTTGGAACCGCCGTATTTTTCAATTTCGCTCTTCATCCACAAGCCCAATTCGGCGACTGTAAATATTTTAGCGCCGGTTCTCGCGGCAATCTCTACGGCATTGCCCTGATCATCTCCATGGCCAGAAGTCGTCAGAATGAGGTCTACGTCGCCCTTTTTATAGGAATCGACAGTCATTGGCGCATCCTTATTGCCCTTGACCCAAGGATTGATCAGTATGACCTTGCCGTCATCTGATACGAACTTGAAATTCTGATTACCGTAAAATGTCATCTCTACTGCTGAAGCTGGAACAGCAAACACCAGCGTTACAAATACCGCGAATATAGAAAACGACGATCTCAACAAATAATTGGACATTTTTAATCCTCCCTTGAATGGACACACAGGTTAACAAAGAAGAGGCATAAACATAAAGCCTTAAACTCACCCAGGGTTTTATAGATTTTTTTGAAGCGATAAATGTCTGTTTGTTTTATAGGGAGCAACAGAACATGTCCTGACTGCGAGATTTTGAAAAACACGGCAGACAAATAAAAAGCACCACTGTTTCCAGTGGTGCTTTTTGCCCCCCTATTTTACCGATCCGATACATCTCCCAGGGTCGATAACTCTCAACTGATGGCTTTTAGTGCAATATCTGGCTCAGGAACAATTTGGTGCGATCGCTTTGTGGATTGGTAAAAAATTCCACAGGTTCATTCTGCTCAATAACCTGGCCTTCGTCCATAAAGATAACACTGTTGGCGACTTCACGGGCAAAACCCATTTCATGGGTCACACACAACATCGTCATACCGTCATGCGCCAGGTTTATCATCACGTCGAGCACCTCCTTGATCATCTCAGGATCAAGCGCTGAAGTCGGCTCGTCGAACAGCATAATTTTCGGGTTCATACACAAGGAGCGGGCAATCGCCACGCGTTGCTGTTGACCGCCGGAAAGTTGCCCGGGGTATTTTAACGCCTGTTCTGGAATTCGCACGCGCTCAAGATAAT
>JAJFHR010000293.1 GCA_021775515.1 Hyphomicrobiales bacterium
CCATAACAAATCTCCGTTTTTAATTGTTTCATCATTACGCACGCATTCGTACAACTTCATTCGATCAGCGGTCCGACATTTGTTGGACCGCCGCGGTCATTGACTTTCTTTTATTGCTTTTTGTCAGATTGAAGATTGGAATGTGCTGCGATCATTTCTTTCATCATTTCAGTGTGGTTCTGCATCATCATGCTCATCATTTGACCTTGACCCATCGGCATGTTGCTCTGGTTCATAGGCATGTTGCCCTGGTTCATCGGCATGTTGCCCTGGTTCATGGGCATGTTGCCCTGGTTCATGGGCATGTTGCCCTGGTTCATCGGCATGTTGCCTTGGTTCATCGGCATATTGCCCCAGCCTCTCTGTTGGTTGCCCCGGCCCCTCTGGGTGTTGCCCGGGCCCCTCTGTTGGTTGCCCCGGCCCATCTGTGTATTGCCCGGGCCCATCTGTGTATTGCCTTGAGCCGATGGGGATGTTTTGGAACCTGTCGTATGTCCGGCAGCGCCTGCATAAAGCGCGGGGGCTGCTGCAATCCCGACTGCCAACGCGGCGGCTACAGTAAGAATTTTCAGGGATGTACGCATTTCATCTCTCCTTGGTAATTTTGGGGCTGCTCACCATCGGCGGCCCTCACAATTCCAATTAAGTGCTGTTCTGTTACACCTTGATGTCCAAAACAGGGAGATTTGTAACGGAGTGTTTCAATCAACACCTGAGTTACAGTTTGTAACCAATATTCTGGTATTGGGAAGCCCGTCACCTGTATAGTTGCGCCATGTCGGAGCAACCACACATACTCATCGTCGATGATGATCGAGAAATTCGTGATCTGGTATCTCGATACTTATCGGGACACGGGTTGCGTGTGCGCGGTGCTGCTGATGGTCGCGAAATGCGCCGGGCGCTTGATGACTGGTCTATTGATCTTATTATTCTTGATCTAATGCTGCCGGGAGAAGACGGTCTGTCATTATGCCGTAATCTGCGGGCAACTTCAAAAATACCTATAATCATGTTAACGGCCATGGGCGAGGAAACCGACCGCATCGTCGGCCTTGAAATTGGCGCTGATGACTATGTGTCGAAACCGTTCAATCCACGAGAACTGCTGGCGCGCATCAAAGCGGTGTTGCGCCGCGCCGATGGAATTCCCGCGGGCATGGAGAAGGAGGCTGACCAACCAGGGTTGCATGTCTTCGAAGACTGGCGGTTTGATTTGAACAGTCGCGAACTTATTTCACCGCAAGAGGTTCTTGTGCCTTTAAGTGCTGGAGAATACGAGCTGCTTGCGGCATTTGTCACCCATCCTCAACGAGTGCTTACCCGCGATCAGCTTCTTGATTTGGCCCGTGGCCGGCAAGCTCAGCCTTTTGACCGGGCCATAGATGTACAGGTTAGCCGTTTGCGTCGAAAAATCGAGGTCGATCCTGCCAACCCCATTCTCATCAAGACCGTGCGCAGCGGTGGTTATATGTTCACTCCAAAAGTTGCAAAAAAACCATGAGGTTGATACCAAACACGCTCGCCGGACGAACCATATTGGTATTACTGGTGGGGCTGGTTGCTTCCAACCTGATTGGTCTGCTGATTTATGCCGGTGAGCGCGACCAGGCTTTAACCAGCATTGCCGGAGTTAGCGCTGCCGGGCGCATCGTTGCTGTGGTTCAAACCATTGAGCGCACGCCTGCGGCTGCGCGCGAAGGGACGTTATGCTCGCAATCGGGACCGGGTTTTGCCGTAATTCTGGCACCTGTTGCAAGCGTTAAATCTGAAAATTCAGGTCTGCGGTCCCGGCTGTTGAGTTCGTCTATTCGCGGCCTGTTGGAGAACACAGCGCCTGAACGTTTGCGGATCGAAACCGAAGGGGTTGGTGGTAATTCATCCTCGTGGAGAGAGTTTGTTGCTGTTTTGGGGCAGTGCATGGGGGTAGGCAACGGCATGATGCGGGGAATGATGTCAGGAAACTATCGCATGGAGGGAATGACCATGACCCCAATGATGGAGACCCAGATGATGATGCAGCCCGGTGGCGAAATTCTCAAGGTTTCCTATCGCCTTAACGATGGTCGCTGGCTCAACTTCATGACACTTTCTCCTCAGTTTTCGTCGATTTGGCAATCACGGTTTTTTCTGGCGTTCTCCGTTATGGCTGTCGTCGTCACCCTGCTTTCGGTGTGGGCAGTGCGGCGCTCGACAGCACCTCTGGCACTGTTTGCCTGGGCGGCCGAGCGATTAGGCCGGGACGTAAATGCGCCTGACCTGCCGGAAGATGGGCTGCGCGAAGTTCACCGCGCAGCAAAAGCTTTCAACGATATGCAGCGGCGCCTGCGCCGGTTGATTAATGATCGAACCCAAATGCTGGCGGCGATATCACACGATCTGCGCACACCTATCACACGGCTTCGCCTGCGGGCCGAGTTTGTCAAAGATCGCGAACAGCGAGACAAGATGCTCAATGATCTTGAACAGATGGAGGCTATGATTGCGGCAACATTGGCTTTTGCCCGCGATGACAATGCCAATGAACCGCGAAAAAAACTAGATTTGGCGCTTCTTGTGCAAAGTGTTTGCGACGATGCCTCGGATTTGGGTCAAGATGTGGTCTGCAGTGGCACGCCAAGCGCCTTTTTCAGCGGACGACCCCTGGCGTTGCGGCGGGTTTTTACCAACCTTATTGACAATGCAATCAAATATGGCCAGCGGGCGCAGGTCAGTATCGAGGTATCACCGCAACGTTTTATTATCACCATTGATGACGATGGACCGGGTATCCCTGAGGCTGAAATTGAGCGCGTGTTCGAACCCTTCTATCGCTTGGAACAATCGCGCAACCGGGAGACCGGCGGCACTGGCCTTGGCCTTTCAGTTGTGCGCTCGATCCTTCGTGGTGATGGGGGTGAAATAAATTTGTCAAATCGTTCTGAAGGTGGACTTCGCGCCACCGTCATTTTACCACGGGAAGGCGATTGAACATCCAGCTTTTGATGCTCCAGCACAAAAAATCCCCGGTCCTGGTTTAACCAGAACTGGGGTAGGGTGTTAATCCGTTGTATCGTTCCTGCCTGGATAAGCCGGGAATAACCGCCGTTTCAACCTGCCACAAGTTTATGGGGTCGAATTATGAGGCCGGGACAATTTCGCCACTCAAAATGAAACGTCTGTCCGTTTTTGATGCCGGTTTAATATGCAGCGTTCCTGCACCTTTCATGCCTTTGAAACTTCCCGTTCCGCCGACTAATTCCCAAAAACCATTGTCGAGGAGTTTGGGTTTTTTGTTAGGGCCGGGTACAAAAACCGCACGGACCTGCCATTTTATATAGGCTTTATCCCTGTTGGTGCCGGTGATTTCCAGATATCCTCTGGGATCGCCACCAACACCGCGAATGATGTCATGCATGCCGTACTCGGTAACCGAGGCGCCAGCCAGGGGACCGGTTCCAGTGGCAACGCCTTCGCGTCGAACCAGAAGCACAAAGTGCTTGCTGCCATCGGCGAAATCCAGCTTCATCTGTTGTTTGGGAGACAGCACTGCCTCGATTTTCATTTCAGCAGCCTGTAACAGGCTTGATCCGCTCATCAATGCAAAGGCGAACCCTAAAATAGCGACGATCTTTTTCACGTAATCCTCCTGAATTTAAATTGATCAGTATCAGTTGTAGTTGTACAGCGATCAGGAGGTAAATCACGACGCATCACATGGGCGTTACCCGGCCTGCAACCCCACTCAGGCAAGGCCTCTAAGCAGATATCCGACGCCATAAGCGCAAGCCGCCGCCGCCATGCCGATGAGCAGGGTTTCAATGCCGGAATGCCACCAGGGTGCCAGCGCCCAGCGGCTTTTTGCAGCACCAATGAGGAAAAAGACAATTGCTGATAAAAACAGAGAGATGGAAAATCCGCTTGCCGTATCAAACAGGAACGGTATCAGCGGAAAGGCGCCGCAAATTGCGAAGGCGGCAAAGGTTGCCAGCGCGGAGGTCATCGGGTTGCGCACCGTTGGCGCCAGGCCGTACTCTTCGGTCAACATGAACTCAATCCAATTATCTTCATCCGATGAGACCGCCTCCACCGCTTCATCAAGAAGTTCACCCGTTAATCCCTTTTCAGCAAGGATGTGGCGAATTTCCTCACGCTCGCCTTCAGGCGCAACGGCGATATGACGTTTTTCGATTTCGCGGATGCGCTCGCGATCATCGATTTCGGTCTTGGTGGCGCTGTA
>JAJFHR010000294.1 GCA_021775515.1 Hyphomicrobiales bacterium
CACAAGGATTGATTGTTGTGGCTTTGGCAGCCCTCATCCTGCGTGAACGTGTCACCGCCGGACATTGGATCGCCGGCAGCCTTTGCGCCCTTGGTGCTTATGTTGTGATATCGGGTTCGTTATCCTTGAACACCCTCAGCCTGGCAGAGGCAGAAGGCATCGTTGCCGCCTTTGCCGGGGCTATATTTATCGCCTTCGAAGCTTTGACGATAAAGGTATTGGCACGGCGTGAAAACGCCCTCGGCGTACTTTTGTACGTCAACGGTTTTGCCTCAATGCTTTTATTGGGGCCGGCGATTTACATCATGTGGTCAGCACACATATCGCTGTGGGCGTTGCTGCCTTTTGCCGTTCTTGGGCCCTTGGCCATTACCGCACAGTTTTTCAATATCAAGGCCTATCGGAGCACGGATGTAGCTATAATAGGACCGGTGAATTACAGCTGGATTTTGTTCGCCACCGCTATAGGCATATTTGTATTTAATGAAATACCAGACATGCGTACCCTTATCGGCGCAGGTTTCATTGTACTCGGCGGCATTGGCCTGACACGCTTGCCTTCAGGTCCAGCGCATACGAGCTCAACCGCCGTTGGCCCGCGCTATTGAAAACAGTTCGCTTTTTGAAACCTCGCCGATCACGGCATAATCCAAATCATCCATCGACCAGAAAACTGCTTTGATGCCATCAATTTCGACCATACGGGTTGAGGCAGATTTATTTCCACTCCCCCGTCTGACAAAAATAGTAACCTTGCGGTTATCACCGCCGCTATAAAGAAGCTGCCCGGCCGGCTGAAGTCCATCGGTGGCAAGACGGCCGCCAAGGTATGTATATCCGAACCCATCCAACCGCACATCCCGCACCCGGGCTCCCATGCGGTTTGAAACCCAGTTTAACAAATCCTCCGGGCGGTCTGCTGGAATTTCCACTGGTCTTTTTGCATCACCAGAATAGACCTTGTGAGCGCCGACAGCGCGATAAATCCATGTTCCAGCGTAATTTTTTGGTTTTTGTGGCGAGGGAAATTCAACCAGTTGGCCCGATGTAAATCCAATTGCCAGCAAAGCTACGGCCGCCGCGATGTTTCGAATTGAGCGAAAATTACCGGCGTTCTCCCCGGCGGGCCGATCTGCCTCCGGCTCAGAGGCGGTCGCCTGTCTCAGGGCAATTTTTTCCAGAGCGGGTGGTGTTTCTTTATCCAGACGGCCAAGGTCGAGTTCACCCAGCAACACATCATTGCGGCGGTATTCTTCAATGCGCCGGGCAAGCATCTTGTCACTGGCAATCGCTGCATCAATTTCCGCCTTGATAGCGGCCTCAAGCTCGCCATCAAGATAAGCCTGTATTTCCTCGCCTGAATATTTGCGCTTCTGGGTCATCTCAACCTCGCGATATTGTCAGAGGCGTGTATCTGAGTTTCTTCGTTGATGATACGGCGCAACTGTTCACGGGCGCGATAAAGTCGCGAGGTCACCGTGCCAACCGGGATTTGTAAAATAACCGCTACTTCCCGATAGCTCAGACCCTCCAGCGCGACCAGCAACAATACTTCCCGTTGTTCAGCGTTCAGCCTGTCGATAGCCCGGGCAACATCGCGCAACTGGGCACTGCTCTCCTGAGCGGGTTGTTCTCCAACGTCCAAATCGTCTCCCAGTTCGACCTCTACGCCAACACGCTGGGTTTTGCGTTTTTTGTCAATGAAGAGGTTGTGCATGACCGTAAATGTCCATGATTTGAGGCTACGGCTAGGATCATATTTTTCCTCGGCCGCAAGAGCGCGCACCAGGCAATCCTGGACCAAATCATCGGCTTGAAGAGTATCGCGCATCAAAAAGCGCGCATACCGGCGCAAATGCGGGATCAGTTCTACAAGCCGATGGTTGTCGATCATGCCAGATGCCTTGCGTTTGGCCGCTTTATCACTGCCACTCGCTATGAGTCCGAATTTGGACAGGTGTCATTAAGATCACTTTAGACCTTCACCTTTCATCATGAAACCCATGTGCGCTTTGGCAGTCATCAGGCCGCCTTCGCCACCCTTCCAAGACACTTTACCATCGCCATTCAAATCTTCTCCAGCGTTAAGTGCAGAAGAAACAGCGACAAGTTTTGGTATCATCGACGCAGCCTCTGCCGCTGAATTCGCGGCCAGAATTTTTTTCGACAAAGAAACAAGTATTCCGGCGCGCTTTGATGTGTTGTTTGCCGTTTCCGAAACGTGTTTGGCGTGCGCCTTGACATTTTTCGATGCCCCTGCGGATTTAGCGGCAAAACCGATGTGAGCTGCTGTTCCTTTGGCGGCGGCAACGACGCCATAACCAAGGCCCGGTCCTTTTTTCTGAAGGTTGGGGTCAAGCGTATGAAGAACATGAGTTGCATGCAATTTCATTGCCTTCAGATTGCTGGTATCTTTGGCCGCTAAATTGGCGTGTTTATGGGTAATTTTCGCCTCGGCGATGGCTGTCGGCAAAAAACCCATTTTATCAGGCGTATCGCCCCAGCTCTTCATAACATGGCCAATGTGCGCGTGCGATTTACCGGCCTTGGCATAGGCGGAGGCTGAGACCACCGGAGCCATGGCGGCTAGCAGTACAGGGATTGCGAGATTGTATTTCATGATTTCACTCCAGAATTTCTATCAAAATATGAGTTGTCACAATTGATATACGCAGCGGAGTAAGATTTATTCCCGAGGTTATAAAATTAATTACCTGGGTACCGAAATAGCTGGAAAATCATAGAGTTTTGCTGGATTGTCAACGAGGATTTTATGACGAGATTCCGTTTCAGGTACCCATAAGGATAATAGGTCGAGTAAATCCCCGTCATTGGCAACAGGGATATCAACATGGGGGTGAGGCCAGTCAGAGCCCCATATACAGCGCTCGCAATTTGCCTCGACCAACGCTTGCGCAAAAGGCGTAACGTCACTGTAAGGCACATTGTCCTGACAGGTTATGCGGTAAGCGCCGGACAGTTTTACCCAGCATTTTTTATCGCGCAGCAAATCGAGAAGGTCCTGAAAACACTGGTTGCCGATACCCTTTGACGTCGATACAAAGCCCATATGATCGATCACAACGTCAATTGCCAATTGGCTAAGTTCGCGTTTGAAATCAGGGAAATTTGAGATGTCGGCAAAAAGCTGAACGTGCCAGCCCAAGGGCGAGATTTTTTTAATGACGCGGCGAAGATAATCTAGATCCAATCCCCGGTTGTAGGCCTGATTTACCCGGACGCCGCGAATGCCGATTTCATGCATTCTCTCAAGCTCGTCCTTGTCGATTTCGTCAGGATTGATAACTGCCACACCTCGGAAATTTGGGCCACCGGCGATTATGGCGTCCAGCGTCGCGCGGTTGTCAAATCCGTAGACGCTTGGTTGAACAATGACCGCCCGTGTTAGCCCAAGAGTTGTCAGTAGATGGTTGTATGCTTGTTTGGAGGCATCTGGTGGGGTGTAATTTCTGTTTTCCGAATAAGGATATTGCTCAACCGGGCCAAAAATATGAGCATGACAATCGCACGCACCGGGAAGGGGTAAA
>JAJFHR010000295.1 GCA_021775515.1 Hyphomicrobiales bacterium
ACCCGGTTGAAAAAATTAATCACCCAGCCGCGTGATGCTGGCCAGATTGCCGCAGACGTTCTGGAGATGCGGCAGCGTCTCGAACGTGACCGGCCGGCCAAAGGCGTCTGGGATTTAAAAAATGTGCCGGGCGGCCTCATCGATCTGGAGTTCATCGCACAGTTTTTACAACTAAAACATGCTAAACAATCACCACATATTCTTCATCAAACTACCGGCATCGTGCTTGAGCGCGCCGGTGAACTTGGCCTTGTTGATGCTGCCGTTGCGCGCGACCTTCAGGCAGTGAACAGACTCTATCTGCATTTAAGCCAGATAATCAATCTGTGTTATGAGGGCGAGTTTGACGGCAAAAACATTCCCGACGGATTACAGCAATTGCTGAAAAATGCAGCTAATGTGCCGGATTTTGATGCGCTTGAAGCTCTGTTGATAAAGACCCAGGCTAGAATTCGAAATTATTTTAATGCTCTCATCGAATAATTTCGGACGGTTCGGTTTTTAAGCCAGGCGTAGAAGAGTTAATTCTTGATCGCTATCGGCATCAACTGGCTCTTGCGCCGGACCTTCAACCGGCAGAGAGAAGCATACGGTTGTCCCGATACCTACGGTACTTTCAATAAAAAACGTACCTTCATGCAGGGCAACCAGAGATCGCGAAATTGCCAGTCCAAGGCCGCTGCCATCGTGAGATTTTGTGATCTGATTTTCAACCTGCTCAAACGGTCGCCCAAGTTTTTCGATGTCATCTTTAGGAATGCCGATGCCGCTGTCCTTGATGGAAAATGTCATCATGCCATCGTTATTGTCCACCGAAATGTAAATGGTGCTGCGTGGTTCGGAAAATTTCACGGAATTAGTCAATAAATTCAACATGATCTGTTTTAAGGCGCGGCCATCAGCTTGGAACGTAAAGTCGTCCTTAATTGAGACCTCTATATTGATTTTATCTTCCTTGGCGCGGGGGCGGATAATTTTCAGGCAACCATTGATGATGGTTTTGACATTACACTCCGCAATATCCAGCTTAATGCGTCCGGCTTCGATTTTTGACATATCCAAAATATCGTTGATGACATCAAGAAGGTATTGGCCGCTGGCGTGTATGTCCTTGGTATATTCCAGATATTTCTGAGAGCCGATTTTGCCGAACAGCTCCGTTTGCATGACTTCGGAAAAACCGATAATGGCGTTCAGTGGGGTCCGTAATTCATGGCTCATATTCGCAAGGAATTCGGACTTGGATCTGTTTGCAGTTTCAGCACGATTCTTTTCGCGGGAGTATTTTTCGGCCAGTTCGACAAGTTGCTGTGCCTGTTCCTCAAGCACGTGCTCACGTTCACGCAATCTTTCTTCCTGGCGTTTGAGGAACGAAATATCGGTGCCAACGCTCACATAACCGCCATCCTTGGTGCGCCGTTCGTTTATCTGCAGCCAGCGATTATCGGCAAGCTGAACCTCAAAGGTATTCCCGTTCTCATGTTCGTCTTCATCCGTTGAAAGCCGGGTGCGGATGATTGGGGCTTCTGTTGACCCGGCGATATCGGCATAGCGGGTTCCTGGTTTAACCAAGTGGTCGGCGAGTGAATGGAATTCCTGATATTTGCTGTTACACGCCACCAACTGATTTTGATTGTCCCATAAAACAAAAGCCTCGGAAATATTCTCAATAGCATCGCGCAACCTGAGATCAGCTTTTGCTGAACGCTCGTCGGCCAGTTTTTGCTCGGTAATATCAATAGCAATGCCAATCAGGTGGGGTTCTGCTTCGGAATTCTCATCGGTGAGTTCAGCCCGGGCACGCAGCCAAATCCAGTGACCACGGGCATGGCGCATGCGAAATTCCTGATCAAGTGACATATCCTTACCGCTCATAAGCCTTTCGATCAGCGTATAAAGATCTTGATCATTAGGATGCAGGAGGTCTTTGACTTCGCCAAAAGACAACAGCCCGTCACCAGGTTCAAGGCCGACGATAGCATACATAGAATCAGACCAGAAAATTCGCCCCCGCCCGACATCCCAATCCCATAAACCGCAGCGGCCGCGCTCCAGTGCTTTATTCAATCTTACGGTATGCGATTTCAGTTTTCCCGAAGCCACCTGAGCCTGGCGTGTTTGCCAGATAAACGCCCCGCCTAACAGGAGCAATACCAGACCTGAGATTGAAAACAGCGAGCCGTAGAAAATTAAGTTGCGTTGCCAGGTGCTGGTGAGGTCAGCGGTTTTTGCAACAACGGCGAGGGTGCCTGGATAATCCCGGGGTGGTGTCACTATCGCCAGGATGTCTGAGCCATCATTGAGATGGCTCGAAAACACCTTCTCCGCCTGGCCGCTACTGATCGCCACGGGCAATTGAACAATTACCTCGTTGAGACGCTTGCCAAGGAAAAGAGGATTATTCGGAAGGCTGGCGCGGATGTATCCTTTAGCGTCGGTGAGTAGAAATATTTCGCTCCCCCTTCGAGCTGAGGCGGGAACAATGCGCTTTAAATCGTCTGACTGTATCGGCGGTGGTGTACGCTTTTGATTGCCGCTGACAGCAAGACGCATTTCTAGACGAAGCTTGACCAGATCGGCTTTCAGGCGAAGCTCCTCTTGACCTTTAGCCAGGGATCTTGAGCGTGAATTGAAAAAATTTAAGGTCAGTGCCGCGACCAGGCTGACCAGAAATATCACCAACAGAACTGGAATTACGCGGTGCAGAGTTTTGTTGCTCAGGTGCGGCCAGGCTGGACGCGCGCCAGTCGCTTTCCGGGGTTTTACACCCTGGTGGGAAAACAATAAATCTCCGGGCCTCGACCGCTGCAAGAAAACACCCCTCCAACTGAAACTAAATCAAATCCGTGCGACGATCTGATGGTTAGTTGTGCCATTGATTCGAAGTTCGAGTGATTTGTCCAGAGGGTTTTTCACCGGGCGAATAAATCTTTCGCTTCAGACCCGGGCGCAGCGATTCATTCCAACGATTTTGTCGCAATTTCAAAAGTATCTTGCGAAAGGTCAGGTCTATCCGCCAGTCGGTGCAGCGCCTGTTGCGCCTTTTCTTTGCGCCCCGTTTCCAGCGCTCGCCAGCTCTTGAACACTCCTGTAAGCCGTGCGGCAACCTGCGGGTTAATTTTGTCCAGCGTCAAAATTGTTTCCAACACCAAGTCATAGCCTGTGCCGTCGGGCTGGTTGAATGCAACCGGATTTGCGCTGGCAAATGTACCGATGAGCGCACGCACTTTATTTGGGTTTTTCATGCTAAAGGCTTCGTGTCTCATCAGGTCAGAAACCTCGCCAACTGTGGCGGCAAAAGGGGGCAGTGCGTTAAGCATCAACCATTTGTCGACTACGAGGTGGTCTGATTTCCATTTCGAATAAAAATGATTGAGCAACACAGCCCTCAGCGGTAGTTCCGTCTGGCTAAGGATGCGCAATGCCGCCATAACATCAGTCATATTGTCAGCCAGATGATATTGACTTTCCAGGCACTCAATCGCGTCGGGATTCTCCGCCGCTACCAGCAGTCCCAAGGCCGTGTTATGCAAGGTCCGCTTGCCGGCATCAACCGCATTTGGCGAATAAGCCGCATTGGACGCAGGTGTGTTAATGACATGGTGAAAATCCCCTTCCAAGGTTGTCGCGATGACCTTGTTCAATGCCAGGCGGCTGCGATGGACGGCTGAGGGGTCCACATTCTTGGCGATTTCACGGGCAAGATCGCTTTCGCCCGGAAGATTAAGCATCTGGGCAATGAACGCGGGCTCAAGCATTTCATCCCGCAAGGTGTATCCCAAAGCCGTGGCGAATTTTGCACCTTCTGCTTCATCCAGTTCCTCTGCTTTTGTTGCTTCAACCAGCAGGCGGACGGCATAGGTCTGCGCTGCCTCCCAGCGATTAAACAGATCGCGGTCATGTTTCATTTGGAAGAGAAGATCGTT
>JAJFHR010000296.1 GCA_021775515.1 Hyphomicrobiales bacterium
TTTCCACAGCTTCTTCACCGAGTTTTTTCGCACAAGCACTAACACCTTGTTGCAGCAGGCTGGCGGTATAAGAGGACTGGGATGTTTCATTTTTGCGGGCGCGTATTGTTGCGGCAAGCTCGCGTAAAACATCCAAATCAACAGAGGTATTTTCTCCCGGACCGGTCATGGATCCATTCCTGAATTTTATGCCTGAAGGACACTAAGTCTTGGGCACTAAGTCTAAGGTCTGTATTTGCTAGCAAATTTGAGTTTAAGGCGCTAGGACAATAAACGCATTGGAATGCCCGCTGCCGCCATGTGGAATTTTGCCTCGCTTATGGAATATTCGCCAAAATGAAAAATTGAGGCCGCCAAAACAGCACTGGCATGGCCTTGAGTTATTCCTTCAACCAGATGATCTAGAGTTCCGACACCGCCACTGGCGATTACGGGTATTTTTACCGCATCGGATATATTTCGCGTCAGGTCCAGATCAAAACCAATTTTGGTACCATCCCTGTCCATGGAGGTGAGCAACAATTCGCCAGCTCCCAATGCTGTTACTTTCTTGGCAAATTCTATGGCATCTATTCCCGTCTGCTGGCGCCCGCCGTGGGTAAATATTTCCCATCGCAGGGCCTGATCTGGTTTTGAAACACGTTTTGCATCGATCGCAACGACGATACACTGAGAGCCAAATTTTTCTGCTGCTTGGCGCACAAATTGGGGATCTTTAACCGCTGCCGTATTCATGGCTACCTTATCAGCGCCGGCAAGAAGCAATTCACGAATATCTTCAATCTGCTTAACGCCACCACCTACTGTCACCGGCATAAAACAACAATCGGCCGTACGTTTGACAACATCAATGAGAATGCCGCGTTTTTCATGGCTTGCCGTAATATCCAGAAAACACAACTCATCTGCACCGGCCGCATCATAAGCGCGGGCGCTTTCAACCGGATCCCCGGCATCCATGAGGTCGACAAAGTTGATGCCTTTGACGACGCGGCCATCCTTAACATCTAAACAGGGTATGATGCGGGCCTTTAACATTATTGGTCTCGTGCTGTTTCATGAGCTGAAATAAGGCTCAAGGCTTCAACTGCATCCAATCTTCCATCATAAATCGCCCGTCCTGTAATTGCCCCATAAATCATATTATATTCGGGCAGCAGCAGGGATTTGATATCTTCCAGGCTGGATAGTCCGCCACTGGCGATAATCGGGATTGAGGTTGATTTCGCCAGCGTGGCGGTGGCATCGAGATTAAGCCCCGTCAGAATTCCGTCTCTGGCAATGTCGGTGAATATAATGGCTGCAACTCCGGCATCGGTAAATCTTTCCGTCATCTGGGCCACCGTGAGCTGCGAGGTCTCAGCCCAGCCTCGCACCGCCACCAAACCATCTTTAGCATCAAGGCCAACGGCGATGTGACCGGGAAATTCGCGGCTGGCCTGACGGACAAGATCCGGATTTTCCACCGCGGCTGTACCCAAAATAACCCGGGATACGCCTTTTTCGAGCCACTTGGTGATTGTCGCCATATCTCTAATGCCGCCGCCCAGCTGAGTGGGCATGGACACGGAGTTCAAAATCTGCTCCACCGCATTGGCGTTGACCGGTTCACCTTCAAAAGCTCCATTTAAATCAACAATGTGAAGGTAGTCGAAGCCGAGATCTTCAAATGCCTTGGCTTGAGAATGGGGTGCGTCGCTGAAAATGGTCGCCTGATCCATATCGCCCTGAACCAGGCGGACACAGTGACCGTCTTTCAAATCAATTGCCGGAATTAATTTCATTTCACATTGACCATGATAGAAAATTACCAATCAGCCGAAGCCCCAGTTCCTGACTTTTTTCCGGATGAAATTGGGTTCCGACCATATTATCTTTTGCCACCGCCGCAATAACTCTTCCGCCGTAATCTGTTTCCGCCAGAACATCTTCGTGATCTAGCGGAACGAGTTGATAGGAGTGGACAAAATAGGCGTGGAGACCATTATCACCCAGGGTAATATTATCAAGGATCGGGTGGGACTTACATGGGTTAAGCGTATTCCAGCCCATATGCGGGATTTTAAGATTTTTATCGGCAGGCTTCAATGCCTTGACATCACCCTTTATCCAGCCAAACCCCGGCGTAACGCCATGTTCGTGACCTCGCTCAGCCATTAGTTGCATGCCTACACAAATGCCTAGAAAAGGGCGCCCGCTGCCTGATACGGCATCATCAATTGCCGACCACATGCCATCTATTTTCTGTAACCCCTGGCGGCAATCCGCAAAAGCGCCAACACCCGGCAGAACAATTCTGTCGGCCATTTTAACCACATCAACCTGGGAGGTCAGAACAATCTCAGCATCGCTGCCAGTCTCATAGGCTGCGCGTTCGAATGATTTTACTGCTGAGCGGAGATTGCCTGAGCCATAATCAACTATGGCTACCTTCATGATTTTGCGTCCGGCTCCGGAAAAAGTCCAACAACGCCATCATTTTCAGAAGCTGTAGGGCGTAAGGCCTGGAGGGTATTTTGCACCGTAGCGGTGGTTGAGCCCCTGTCGTGGCGTTGTGGAAGTTTTTTGTAAGGGTCTAAAAGACTTTCAAAAAACCGTCTTTCACAAGTCTCCAACGACCGTCCTGTAACAACTCCTATTTCCCTGTAACCTGCTCTTTTGTATGTCCAACGTCTTAAGTTGTTGCCCTCCAATGCCACGATTACATGGACTGACAGCAGGAGCCAAAGTGTGGTCAAGGGATCCAGGCTTAATGCTTCCGCTGCTGCTCCCGCGATGACATATAAAACCACCGTACCGAGGAGAACCAGCCACATTCGATGAAAAATCAGCCATAGGGGAGGAAAAATTAAGGCGGCCCAGGAAATTCCCTCTTTCACAAAACGGGTTTCAAGCCCTTCGCTCAATATAATCGCCGGGTCGATGGCTTTATGATGCACTGAAAATATCTTCATGGCCGGTATTTCCGTATAATTCGATTTAACTCAGTGATCCCTTGGTTGACGGGACCACATCGCGTTGCCGCTCATCAATAGCTATGGCCTCTCGCAGTGCTCGCGCCAGTCCTTTGAAACAGCTTTCAACAATATGATGGTTATTATCACCGTATAAGTTCTCAATGTGAAGGGTAAGACCGGCATTTTGCGCAAAAGCCTGGAACCATTCCTTGAAGAGCTCTGTATCCATGTCGCCGACTTTGGGGGTGGAAAAGTCTACTTTCCACACCAGATAAG
>JAJFHR010000297.1 GCA_021775515.1 Hyphomicrobiales bacterium
TAAATCCGGCATCATCGGCCGGACTGCCGTCAAATACATCAGCTACCAGTGCGCCATCAGCGTTTTCTTTGCCCAGACTTTCAGCAATATCCCTGGTCAGGGGCTGAATCTGAACACCCAGCCAACCACGGGTAACCTGACCATCACTCTTGAGATCATCAATTACGGTTTTCACGATTTTGGCAGGAATGGCAAAACCAATCCCGACATTTCCGCCGGAAGGTGAGAAAATTGCCGTGTTCACCCCAATTACTTCACCTTTGAGATTGAATGCGGGGCCGCCGGAATTGCCGCGGTTGATTGCAGCATCAATCTGGATGAAGTCATCATAGGGTCCCGAGCCGATATCACGTCCGCGGGCTGAAATGATGCCGGTTGTCACCGTTCCGCCCAAACCAAAGGGGTTGCCGACAGCGACCACCCAGTCGCCGACGCGCGCCGGTGTGGAGGTTATTTCGACGTAATCGAATTTTCGATCTCCCTTGACCTTGAGGAGAGCTAGATCGGTTTTGGCATCACGCCCGACTAATTCGGCCTCCAGAACATCGCCGGTGGAGGTGACAATCTCAATTTCGTTGGCTTTATCAATGACGTGATTATTGGTGACAATATAGCCGTCAGCGGAAACGAAAAAACCCGACCCCTGGGCCCGGCCAAAACGCCGCGGTCTGGAATTGCGCTCGCCGGTGGAAGGTCCGCGCTTGAACCGTTCAAAGAATTCATTGAGGGGATGGTCCCCGCGAGAGCGCGGCATATTTCCAAAAGACTGATCGCCATGCCGCGGGCCGCCTTGCAGGTTGACATTCCCGAGATTTTTTTTAACCCGTATGCTTACAACTGCAGGTTTTACCCGTGCAACCAGATCAGCAAAGCCTAAAGAGGCTACCGCCGGCACACTGGCCGGAGGAGCGGTCAAGGCGTTTTGCGCCTGACTTTTGTCAAGAGAAACCACTGCGCCAGCCGCCAAGGCGGCTACCAGGCCCAGTGCAATCGGGATGCGGTGTTTGTTAGATTTTGTGACGCTTAAATTACGCGTCTCATTCGATGTCATGAGAAGGCTCCATAGTCAATTTCAACTGATCTTGACTATGAAGATGCCCACCTTACAGCGGTGTTTCCGGAACATTACAAGTTGGTAAGGTCTAATTCCGGGAAAACCTCATCATATTCCTCGTCGTTTTTGACCGGCTTTACTGCTTGAGCAATTCCTCCAACTCGCGCTCTTCGGCACCAGACAAGGGCGTAGGGCCCGATGCCTTCGCCATAGCCACGCGGCGGCGCATCAAGAGCACAACGCCATAAACACCGATCACGAATAATACGCCCGGGGCGATCCACAAGATGTAGGTACTCGGTGAAAATCGCGGCTTCAGCAGGACAAATTCTCCATACCTGGCAACAAGATACTCCAAAACCTGATCATCTGTATCACCCTTAACCAGACGCTCGCGCACTAGCAGACGCAAATCACGCGCTAGGGTGGCGTTGGAATCATCAATGGACTGGTTTTGGCACACCAGACATCTTAACAACGCCGAAAGCGAGCGGGCGCGTCCTTCCAGCACCGGATCTTTCAGCACTTCATCAGGTTTGACCGCCTGGGCAGCATTTGGCACCAAGAGGCCGGCAATCACCAAACAGGCAATAAAAAACTGTCGAAATCCACTCATGCCGGCAGTCCTTTGGCAGGTGTTTTTGCACGTTTTTTGCGCGGTGCACCAACGCGGTAACGACGGTCCGTTAAGGAGACTGCTCCGCCAAAGAACATCAAAACAGATCCCAGCCATATAAACCTGACCAAGGGATTGTAAAATATTCTCAAGGTCCAGTCGCCCGCTTTGGATTGATCGCCGAGGGTTATATAAAGATCCCCGGTCCAGAACGCATAGATACCTGCTTCAGTTGTCGTTTGCACTGGCACTTGATATTGGCGCTTGGACGATTCCATTTCCTTAACTAGTTTTCCATCAACGCTTATTCGAAACCGCCCGACCTGATCCAGGTAATTCGGACCTTTACGCTCATCGACGCTTTCAAATCTCACATCGATACCGGCCACCTGCAGGGTTTGGCCGAATTTGACCACTTCTATCTTTTCAACCTGCCAGGCGGTGATGCCCGTGATGCCAAGAATAATGATGCCGAGACCGGCGTGAGCCATACTGGTTCCCCACACCGAGCGGGGAAGATTGAGGGCCCGTTTGAGGGAATCCACAAACGAGACGCGGAACAGACCAATTCGAAAAGTAAATTCGCTGACCGCTCCGACAACCAGCCAAGCGGCAATCGCGATGCCGAAGGGTGCCATGATCGGACCCCGGTCCATAAAGCCAAATGTCAGCACCAGGACCACAGCCGCAAACAAGGCTGCAACGCTTAAACGTTGAGCCACCGCCAAAAGGTCGCCCCGTTTCCAGGCCATAAATGGTCCAAGCGGCACAAGCAGTACAAGCGGGATCATCAGCGGCACGAAAGTCAGGTTGAAGAAAGGTGGCCCGACCGAAATCTTAGACCCGGTAATGGTTTCCAGGACCAGAGGATATAGAGTGCCGATGAACACGGTGGCACAAGCGGTTGTCAAAATCAGATTGTTGAGGATGAGACACCCTTCCCGACTGATGGGAGCAAACAGGCCATCGCTTTTGAACACCGGTGCCCGCCAGGCAAACAAGGCCAGCGCCCCGCCGGTAAAAAGCATCAAAATCATAAGCATGAATACCCCGCGCGCCGGATCTGTGGCAAAGGCATGAACCGAAGTTAGAACACCGGAACGCACTAAAAACGTGCCCAGCAAACTCAAGGAGAACGTCACAATGGCCAATAGAATTGTCCACACTTTAAGGGTGTCACGCTTTTCAACCACAATAGCCGAATGAAGCAAGGCGGTTCCTGAAAGCCACGGCATGAAAGAGGCATTTTCAACCGGGTCCCAGAACCACCAGCCTCCCCAGCCCAATTCATAATAAGCCCACCACGATCCCATGGCGATGCCCACGGTTAAAAACATCCAAGCAACCAGCGTCCACGGTCTTACCCACCGGGCCCAGGCGGCATCAATGCGGCCTTCAATCAACGCTGCAACGGCAAAGGAAAATACCAGGGAAAACCCGACGTATCCGCCATATAGCAGCGGCGGGTGAATAGCCAGGCCAAAATCCTGCAACAACGGGTTAAGCCCGCGGCCGTTGAGTGGGACAGGATCGATGCGCAGGAACGGATTGGAGGTGCCGATAACAAATGTGAGGAATGCTGCCGATATGGTTCCTTGCACCCCTAATACCCGCGCCTTGAGCGGTTTAGGCAGGTTATTGCCGAAGGTTGCGACGGCTGCACCAAATAGTGTCAAGATTAACACCCACAGGACCATTGACCCTTCATGGTTGGCCCATACACCGGAAATCTTATAGATCATCGGCTTGTCGGTGTGAGAATTCTGGTAAACATTCTGAACGCTGAAATCAGAGGTGACGTAGGCCACCATCAGCGCGAAAAAAGCGACAAGCAAAAATAAAAATTTCACCTGGGCCACAGTATTGGCCGCAGCCATCAGATTTTCATCGTTACGCGCGGCGCCGATGAAGGGAAAAATGCACTGATAAATTGATAGTGCGAGCCCCAGCAACAGAGCAAAATGACCGATTTCAGCTACCATAAGAAAGATCCTTCACCTTACTGTTTCTTTTCGTCAGGTTTCCATACGCCCTGTTTTTTGAGCTTTTCCGCAACTTCCGGC
>JAJFHR010000298.1 GCA_021775515.1 Hyphomicrobiales bacterium
CGGTATACCTGGGAGGCGCCCAATCCGGAATTTTTACCCGCTCTTGCCGGTTCCAGGCCGCTGTATATTTACCGGCCTGCCCATTACCTCAAACCGTTTCACGCCAGATATGCAGATGTGAACAAACTCAATGCCGCTGCCAAAAAACAGGGTAAGCGGGATTGGGCCGCCGTGCACCGGCGCATAAGCCGGCAATACCGGCCCGAAAACCCCGATTTGCCCAGTTTGCAACCGTGGTATAATTCCACCAAACCACCTTCTGATCGCTTTAGGTTCAAGCGCAACCCCTATTTTCACCGGGTTGATACCCTGGGTCAGCAACTGCCCTATATTGATGAGGTGCTGGTTAATCTGGGGTCGCCGAAAATTATTCCAACCAAGACCGGCTCGGGTGAATCCGATCTTCAGGCACGTTATTTGCGTTTTGACAACTACACTTTCCTCAAACAGGGTGAAAAACGCCAGGGGTATAAAGTGCGTTTATGGCGCAAGGCAAATGGTGCACAAATTGCTCTATTTCCAAACCTCAATGCCGAGGATAAGACCTGGCGCCCGCTGCTGCGTGATGTGCGGTTCCGGCGCGCCTTATCACTGGCAATTGACCGCCACGAGATCAACCAGGTCGTTTATTACGGTCTTGCCAACGAGAGCGCTAATACCATCCTGCCCGGATTTTCCCTGTATAAGAAGGAATACCAAAACGCCTGGACCCGCTTTGATATCGCTGAAGCCAATAGATTGCTCGATGAGATTGGTCTAACTCAGCGTACGGCCGATAACATTCGGTTGCTGCCCAACGGCCTGCCGGCGGAACTCATCGTCGAAACCGCCGGAGAACATACGGAACAAACCGATGTTCTTGAATTAATTCGCGACGGTTGGGCCAAAATCGGCATCAAACTGTTTACCCGCGGCACTCAACGCGATGTCTTCCGCAACCGCGTCCATTCCGGACAAACGCTGCTTTCCGTGTGGTCGGGAATTGAGAATGCCGTTGCCACCTCGGATATGAGCCCGGCAGAACTCGCTCCAACCTCAGGAGAGCAGTTACAATGGCCAATGTGGGGAAAATACACGCAAAGTGAAGGAAAATCCGGACGCAGGCCAACCGATCCCCAAGCCATGAAACTTCTGGATCTTTATTCGTCGTGGCGTGCGGCAACTGATAAACAGGCCCGCACCGAAATTTGGCATAAAATGTTGAAAATTTTTACTGACCAGGTCTATTCAATTGGCATCATCAATGGCACGCTTCAGCCTGTCGTAGTCGGTAAAAATCTCAAGAACGTGCCCGCTGAGGGCATATATAACTGGGAACCGGGCGCCTATTTTGGCCTGTATATGATGGATACCTTCTGGATTGAGGAGGCAGGGAGCTGATGCTGGGCTATATTCTCAACCGAATTTTGATCATGATCCCGACGTTGCTGGTCATCAGTGCGCTGGTTTTCATAATAATTGAGCTTCCGCCGGGCGATTATATTGAGAGTTATATTGCCGAGCTCAAGGCGCAGGGGGAGTCTGTTGATCTTGCTCAAATCGAATTTCTGCGGCAGGAATATGGTTTCGACAAACCGGTGATCGAGCGTTACCTCTACTGGGTTTGGGGCATCCTGCAGGGCGATTTTGGCTATTCATTTGAATATCGCCTTCCCGTTTCCGAAGTCGTCGGTGACAGAATGTTTCTGACCATATTGGTTTCATTTACCACCATCATCTTTACCTGGATTATAGCTTTTCCCATCGGCATTTATTCTGCCACCCACCAATACAGCTGGGGTGATTACGGCCTTACTTTTGTCGGTCTGCTGGGGCTGGCCATCCCAAATTTTTTACTCGCATTGGTCATGATCTATTTTGCCAATTTGTGGTTTGGTACATCAATCGGTGGCCTCATGGATGCGCAATACCTCAATCAGTCGATGAGTTGGGCCAAAGCGAAATCTATTCTCGAGCATTTATGGATCCCGGTCATAGTCATTGGAACCTCTGGCACAGCCGCCATGATCCGCAGGCTTCGGGCCAATCTTCTTGATGAACTGCAAAAACAATATGTCACCACCGCCAAAGCCAAAGGCGTCGCCCCCTTGCGCGCGTTGGTAAAATATCCTCTGCGCATGGCCTTAAACTTCTTCATCTCAGACATCGGCTCTATTTTACCGGCAATTATCTCCGGCGCTGAAATTGTAGCGGTTGTTCTGTCGCTGGAGACAACGGGCCCGTTATTGATTTCAGCGCTGCAAAGCCAGGATATGTATTTGGCCGGATCTTTTTTGATCTTCCTGGCTTCACTGACAGTAATCGGTGTTTTGATCTCAGATATTGCGCTGGCCTTCCTGGACCCTCGAATTAGATTACAGGGAGGTCACACCAAATGACCAACTCTTCGTTGCCGCCTGATGGCCAGCCAATTGGCCACTATATATCGTCAGCCCCGTTTGATGCGCAGTCAATCGAACAGTTGACCCCGGCTCAAGAACGCCTTTACCTGGCCTCGCAGTGGAAACTGATGTGGTGGAAGTTCAAACGCCATCGGGTGGCAGTTGCGTCGGGAATTTTTTTGGCGTTGATGTATCTCGCAGTATTCATCAGCGAATTTCTCGCACCTTATAACCTCCATTCGCGCAATATCGATTCTCTCTTCATGCCACCGCAGAAAATACACTTTTTCGACAAAGGTGAATTCAAGGGCCCGTTTGTTTATGGCACCACCTATAAGCTGAACATGGAAAACCTCAAACGCGAGTATAGTGAAAATCGCGAGCAGGTTTATCCTCTGCGTTTTTTCTGTCGCGGTGACCGGTATGATTATTGGCTCGGTGGCTCGTCTGATCTGCACTTGGTCTGCGCGGCAAAAAACAGCACTTTGTTTTTGCTCGGTACCGACCGTCTGGGCCGGGATGTTTTATCGCGCATTATCATGGGCTCGCGAATTTCGCTCACCATTGGCCTGCTCGGCATTGTTATATCGTTCACGCTTGGCATCGTCATCGGCGGGCTGGCGGGATATTATGGCGGCCTGCTGGACCTCATCGTGCAAAGGATCATCGAAATTCTTCAATCTTTGCCCAGCATTCCCCTGTGGCTGGCTCTTGCCGCCATTTTACCGGTTACCTGGAGCCCGCTTCTGGTATACTTCGGCATCACTATTATTTTGGGGTTGCTTGACTGGACCGGTCTTGCCCGGGCCGTGCGGTCCAAACTCTTATCGTTGCGCGAAGAAGACTATGTCGTCTCTGCCCAACTTATGGGCGCAAAAACCAGCCGGATTATTGGGCGCCATCTTGTTCCCGGTTTCATGAGCCACTTAATTGCCTCAGCGACAATCTCCATCCCGACGATGGTTCTGGGTGAAACAGCACTCAGCTTTTTGGGGCTGGGGCTCAGACCGCCGATTACCAGTTGGGGTGTTCTTCTGGCCGAGGCCCAGAATATCTCGGTTGTAGCGCTTTATCCCTGGCTCATGTTCCCGGTGGTTCCGGTGATCTTGACCATTCTCGCCTTCAATTTTTTTGGCGATGGTCTCAGAGACGCTGCTGATCCCTACAAATAAGACGGTGATCAGTTGATCCGGCGTGAAGAGAATGCGGTTTAACGGTTTTCAGGCCGAGTGCGGTTTTTGATAGATAAAATACCGGTTCCAGGCGTGCGGTTCGGGGATGGTAATTTGCCGCCAGCCGTTTAATTGTAACGCTGAATTTGTTACCACAACGCAGCCGGGTGCGGCTGATTGTTCAACCAGCGGTGATAACCATTCACACATTTCAACTCCCTCCTCTTCCGTGCCATTGCCAAGGTCGTTGTGAATTAAAACAGCGCGTTGAGATTGCTCTGCCAGGTGTTCAGGCAGGGTTTTGCGTACATCCCCGATGATCAAATTTTCCGCTACCGGTCGCGGTTTTAAGCCGAGGGTAGATTTTTTATCAAAAACGAGAATTTTTCGTTCCGGCAGAAGCGTGCGAATATGATCAAAGGTGCGGCCGTTGCCAAGACCAAGTTCAAATACCGGCCCCGGAATTTCTTCCATGAGTGATACGGCGAGATTTAGGCAGTCCCTTTGTGCCCGCAGCCGTCTGATCATACTTTCAAGCCGTGTCACGATCACGTGTCCGAGTTTCAAATCCGAGGTCACAAGTGTTGAAAAAATAACGAGATATCGTTATCCCGGTCAACAGTAAACAGAGGTTACAATGAGCAGGTGAGAAATGAAATATTACCAGATTAGGAAAGGGATTTAAAATTTATACAAGATGCTGAAATCGTTTCTTGATGTATGTCCTTCGGTTCAATTACACTCGCTCAGCCGGATATCTACCAACTTCGCTATCTGGTTGCAGTCTTTGCTGGTTTACAATAAGGGACAAAAGCGGCACGTATTGATAAAAGTGAGGATTTCGGGGGAATTGAATTCAGCGAATTCACGCTGAAGGGCGATGAAATACGTAATTTGTCGACATCCCACCATATCCAGAGACTCAATC
The DNA here is from genome assembly GCA_021775515.1 of Hyphomicrobiales bacterium. Lineage (GTDB taxonomy): Bacteria > Pseudomonadota > Alphaproteobacteria > Rhizobiales > JAJFHR01 > JAJFHR01. The sequence goes on from JAJFHR010000298.1 coordinate 4,482, forward strand.
GGCAAGGTGATAGGTTTTCTCTCAATCACTGTCGGAAAATTGGTAGCTAACAGGGTATTTCGGTTGAAACATCGTATCTTTTTTATGGTTCAGCATTTGCTGGGCATCGGACATGTGATGCGCTCCAAGCGCATTACAAAAGCGCTGTTGGAAGCAGGCTTTGAAGTTGATGTGGTTCTCGGCGGCACAGAAACCCCGGCCGAGTTTCCAGCCGGGGCGACGTGTTTTCAGCTTAACCCCTATAAATCCGGGCCAGGCGGATTTTCTGCCCTGATGGATGCAAATAACCAGTATATTGATGAGGCTTACAAGGCGCAGCGGTTGGAACAGCTGTTATCGTTATTGCAGGCGCGCGCACCCGATGTGGTTTTTACTGAAGCCTTTCCCTTTGCCCGCCATCAGATGGGGTTTGAATTCATGCCGTTTCTCGAAGCGGTGAAACAATTGACACCACGGCCTCTTGTTGCCTGCTCGGTTCGCGACCTTCTTCACAAAAAGGTTGAATCAGGACGCGATGAACTGACAATCAGAATATTGCGCGAACACTATGACTTTGTCTTTCTGCATGCAGATCCGGAGTTTGCCCGGCTCGATGAAACTTTCAGGCTTGCCGGAAAGGTTTCCGATCTCACCCACTACACCGGACTGGTTGCCCCCGAGGTTAGTGAACGCTGCGAGGGCAGGATTTATGACGTGGTGGTCTCCGCTGGCGGCGGAGCTGTTGGCAAACCGCTATTTGAAGCCGCCCTGGAAGCGATGCCGCGAACCCGGTACGCCAAGGACAGATGGGGGTTTATTACCGGACCAAACCTGCCGCTTGAAACCATCGAAAAACTAAAACAGGAAACGCGGCCCAATTTGACGATTGAGAGTTTCCGTACGGACTTTTTTGGTTTGCTGAAGGAGGCGAAGGTGTTGGTGTCGCAAAGCGGTTACAACACATCCGCCGATATTTTACGTTCAGGCTGCCGCTCCGTCATGGTGCCATTTGTAATGAAGGGGCTGTCTGAACAGTTGCAACGGGCCAGTTTGTTTGAACAGCGCGGTTTAACGGTTTTATTGAAGCAGGAAAACCTGGATGCAAACAGCCTTGCAGCAGCAATTGATAAAGCCGGTGAGATGGCTCCGCCCGATCCCAAGCAAATTCCCAAGCTTGATGGCGCCTTCGAAACGGCGAGAATACTCAAGGAATTTTTTGAACGTTCAACCGAAGATGAACCCAAATTTGCCCGCTCCCCAGTCTGAGACCTGCGCTGGCGCGCCCTAACTCCTGCTCGGTACAAGCCGGAATTTGATAGAATATTTCCAGCTGTTATCTCTTATGCAGGCATAAATAGGTTGGAGGATAGTGGTGCCCCTGGCCTGACTCGAACAGGCACATCCATAGGACAACAGATTTTGAATCTGTCGCGTCTACCAATTCCGCCACAGGGGCACTTGGCAGCGATCATAGGGCCAGAAACGCGAAGGTCAATATCTCAAACAAGCTTAGGGCAATTTTTTTGTTGCTTCATCAGTTTGATGCGTTAAGAAGCACCATGTTACGCAGGCTTTATGATCGAACGATGTCGCTGGCGGCCCACCGTCACGCCAAATTAGCGTTAGCAGCGATTGCATTTGCGGAAAGTTCGTTTTTTCCAATACCCCCTGACGTCATGCTCATACCGATGGTGCTGGCCGAGCGGGCCAAGGCCTGGTTTTTTGCATCGCTGTCGACGATTGCATCAGTTATTGGCGGTTTTGCCGGTTATTTGATTGGGTTTTACCTGTTTGACCTGATCGGCAAGCCGCTTCTGGAAATTTATGGATACAGTGGAGCGTTTGACAGTTTTGCCGCGCGCTATAATGTTTACGGTGCCTGGATTGTCTTTATCGCCGGTATCACGCCATTTCCCTATAAAGTGATCACAATTGCCAGCGGCGTTACCGCGCTGGATCCTTTGATATTTGGCCTTTCCAGCGTAGCTGCACGTGGTATCCGTTTCTTTTTCATCTGCGGTTTGCTGTATTGGCTGGGACCGCCGATCCGGAGGTTTATAGAAAAATACCTCGGCCTTCTTGCAATCATTTTTGTTGTTATGCTGTTTGCCGGCTTTGCTCTGGTAAAGGTGGTCTTTGCACAATAAAAATAAGCCTAAACAACGGAATACCGAATGATGAAAAATCTACAAAACACAAATCTGCTTCCGCTTATGGCAGCACTTTTTTTGGCCGTTGCGACAATTTCCGGAGCTTGGTTTTTTGAGTTGGTCTTGCGCCTGGCGCCGTGCCCCTTATGCCTTACGCAAAGATGGCCCTATTATATCGGCATTCCCCTTCTGCTTGTTGCTATGATTATGATCAAGAACGGCAGCAGAAATGCCGCCATGATTACCGTTCTGGCGGCAGGCATTTTATTTGCCGGTGGCGCCGTCCTTGCCGTTTACCATTCCGGTATTGAGTGGCGTTTTTGGGAAGGGCCTGCGGGCTGTTCAGGCGGACAGGATCTTAGCGCTAGTGTTGGCAACTTGTTGCAGGATTTAAAAACCGCGCAGGTTGTCAGCTGTGTTGATGCAGCCTGGCGATTTCTCGGCATTTCGTTGGCTGGTTATAATGTCATTATTTCCGCGATCATCAGCGCATTGTGTTTTATCACGTTAATCCAGCTGCGAAAATCTCAAGGCTCCAGTTCGATATCCCAATAAAGGTAATCCTGCCAGCTTTCGTGCAAATAATTTGGCGGGAAAGACCGGCCCTGGCTATGGAGATCATAAACCGTTGGTTGCCGGGGATGCAGGTTCGGCCACATGCGGGCTTCATCTGGCATTTTTCCGCCTTTGCGCAAATTACACGATGAACAGGCGGCAACAACATTGTCCCAGGTCGTAAGGCCGCCTTTTGATCTCGGGATCAGATGGTCAAACGTCAAATCATTTGCATCGCCGCAATATTGGCACGAAAAGCCGTCGCGCAGAAATACGTTAAACCGCGTGAACGCAGGATGTGTTGGCGGTCTAACGTAGGTCTTAAGGCTGACAACGCTTGGCAATTGAAAGGAAGTAGTCGGGCTGCAAATGGTGCGGTCATAGTGACAAAGCGTATTTACGCGATCAAGAAACACCGCCTTAACCGCATTCTGCCACGACCATAATGACAGCGGATAATAACTCAGCGGTCTGTAATCGGCATTTAAAACAAGCGCCGGACAATTCTCCAGAGGCAATGTTGCAATCACATTCACAGATTTTGCTCCCTTACCAAAATCTCCAGTCGTCTATTGGCGCATCATTCTATAGGGATGTTAGTGATTTTGTGAAGCTTGAACGAAATAATTGTGACTGCAGCCAAAGGTATTTAGGCAATGTGATATTTTTGGGTTCAGTTCACTGGTAATTTGGTCTGCTTTACGTGCGCATAATATGACCAGGTAATCCGGGCAGCAACGGCACGCCAGGGCGCCCAGGCCGATGCGATGAGGCGGGTTTCTTCTGCGTTGGGCCTGGTTTTAAGATTGCAGATCATTTGCACGCCTGATTGCAGGGCCAGATCACCGGCGGGCCAGATATCGGCCCGGCCCAAACATGTCAGCAGATAAATTTCTGCAGTCCACGGGCCGATACCGCGCACAGCCGTAAGGGCTGCCATAACCCTCTCATCTTCTAATCCTCTCAAACCGTGCAACTCCAGCTTACCGTCGCAAAGGGCTGTAGACAGTGCTCGAAAGGTCCTGATTTTAGGGCGCGATAGGCCCTGGTCGGCCATCGTTTTTTCGCTGAATTGCAAAAACCCCTGGGGCGTATAGGGTCTGAGATTAGTCCGCATTCGCGCGGTGATTGCATCTGCGCTGGCTCTTGAGACCTGTTGCGAGACGATTATATCCACAAGGCTTTCAAACCCATCCTGACGTCGGCGCAACGGCGGCTCGCCAATCGCTTCCAGCACCGCAACAAATCTTGGGTCTTTCTCCTGAAGTTGACTAAGGCCTGTTCGAAGGTCGTCTTCTGTATCGATAACCGTCATATCCAATTCCTTTAAGGAGCCACCAGTTTGCAAAACAGCTATAGTTGGTTTAATTCCGCAGTTACAAACAATTCTATCAATTGGACCCTGGCTCAAAATGGTTTCCCGCACAGTCTACCGGTTTGCGCCAAGTCCAAATGGCTTTTTACACCTCGGCCATGCGTTTTCGGCACTTTTCACCTACAAGGCAGCCCGTGAGGACAATGGCCGCTTTCTCCTGAGAATTGAAGACATTGATCGCATCAGGTGCAAAGACGAATTTATATACCAGATCTATGACGACCTGGCCTGGTTGGGCCTGGAATGGCAACAGCCCGTCCGCCGCCAGTCAGATCACATGGCAGACTACAAAAAGGCGCTGGACCGGCTTGCAGCCCTAGGCGTCACCTATAAATGTTTTGCCACCAGAACTGAGATCAGGCTCGCGGCAGAACGCCAGCATGGTGCAGGCAAGGCACCGTGTGATCCCGATGGCGCGCTGGTCTATCCCGGTCTCTATCGCGGTCTGGAGTCAGACAAAACTGCGCAATTTGTGGCTGAGGCCCGGCCGTTCTGCATCAGGCTCGATATGAAAAAAGCTCTGGATATGGTCGGTGGCAGCTTGACGTTTTTTGAAAGTGGATCAGGACCACAACAACAAACAGGCAAGCTGGTGTGTCAGCCCGAAGCCTGGGGTGACGTTATCATCACCCGCAAAGACGTGCCGACGAGCTACCACCTTTCCGTCGTTGTTGATGATGCGTTGCAAGGCGTAACCCGCATTACCCGCGGTCAGGACCTTTTTTACGCCACCGCTGTTCATCGTCTTCTGCAGACACTGCTGGAATTGCCAGAACCGCAATATACCCACCATTCGCTTATCCGCGATCAAACCGGTCGCCGTTTATCCAAAAGTGCTGTCGACAAAAGTCTGAAGAGCCTTCGCCAGGAAGGTTGTTCGCGCGAAGAGATATACGCTTTGATCGGATTGGCGCTGGTTTAGCGAAAGATTAAGACCCTCTTTGTATCGTTATCTATTGCGTCAATGCTTGAGCCGGGCGCAGGTTAATTTGTTATGCGCAAAGTAGGGTTAAGATGAAAAAACAAACTGATCAAATCCCGGCAGCGCCCAAGCAGGAGACGAGCAGCGATCCCTCGACACGGGCAGCTTTGGCTGAGCAGATCGCCGTCCTCGAACAAACCGTGCGCGATCACGAAGCCGCCTTACGGCAAGCTGAAACAAAAATCGGTATAAAAGGCCAACAACTGGCCACAGTCAGCCATGAAATACGCACGCCCATGGGGGCGATAATGAATTTGGCCGAACTTCTGGCCGATACCGATTTGGACGACCTTCAACGCCATTATGCCGAAACCTTGAAAAGCTCTGCAATTGGTTTGTTGAATGTGTTGAACGCAGCACTTGATCACGCCAAACTAGAAACCGGAAATTTAGAGCTTAATCGCAACAATTTTAACCCCAGAAAAGTATTAGACGCAGCCTTAGAAACGCAAATTATGCGATGTGTGCAAAAAGGCCTGGAACTGCGTCTGGAGGTTGCCAAAGACCTGCCGGAGCAGCTTTACGGTGATCCGGTCAGAATTCGCCAGGTATTGACCAACCTCGTGGATAATGCGGTTAAATTTACCGATGAGGGCCGGGTAGATCTTCTATTGACAGCAAAAGAACAGAATAAAGGCCACTGGGTGCTGCATTTTGAAGTTAAAGATACCGGCATTGGTTTGAGTGAACAGGCCATGGATCAGGTATTTGCCCCATATATTCAGGCCGACGAACAGATATCCACCCATTTTGGCGGTACCGGCCTTGGATTGTCTATCTCCCAGCAACTCGTCAGGGTAATGGGTGGTGATCTCGGTGTGGAAAGCGAATTGGGGCTTGGCAGCAAATTCTGGTTCAATGTGAAATGTGAAGCCAGAAGAGATAAAGAGGATACGGTCGATCATAGCGAAAATGACTATCGTGAACTGATGGCGCGTAATCTTCCGCGCACCGGCAGCGTTCTCATTGTCGAGGATAACCGCATCAATCAGATGCTGATTTCAACTTTTCTCGATAAGTTCGGCCATACTTCTGAAATTGCCGATTCTGGCGCAAAGGCACTGAAGGCCGTTCAGCAACGAGATTTCGATGTTATTTTGATGGATATAAAAATGCCCGGCATGGACGGCATGGAAACAACCAGGCAGATCAGGCGCGGCAAAGGAAATGCCCGCACCGTTCCGATTATCGCACTTACCGCAAATGCACTGAATGGCGATAAAGAAAATTATCTAGACGCCGGAATGGATGCATATTTAACCAAACCCATTATTGCTGCGGAACTTTATCGCGTAATAGACAGGTTCCTGACCTGCGATCAGCGGTTGGCTTCGTAAATTCAACAACAGATCACGCTGTTACTTCAACCGGCCTTAAGGCTAGATCATACATCAACTCCAGTGCCGATCGGACAACTGACGCCGGTTCCGCCCAGACCGCAATATCCGCTCGGGTTTTTGGCCAGATATTGCTGGTGATAATCTTCGGCGAAATAAAACTCCGGATTTTCAATAATCTCGGTGGTTATTTGGCCACGCCCGTGGCTGCTGAGAGCCGCCTGATAAGCTTTTTTGGAAGCCAGTGCGGCCTCTTTGTGGGCCTGGGAAAATACGTAAATTCCAGACCTGTATTGAGTTCCGATATCATTGCCCTGGCGCATTCCCTGACAAGGATCATGATTTTCCCAGAAGGTTTTCAGTATCTCTTCAACCGTTATGACTTTGGGATCAAAGACCACCAGAACCACTTCGTTATGTCCGGTCAAACCCGAGCACACTTCCTCGTAAGTGGCATTCGGCGTCATCCCTGCGGCATAACCCACGGCCGTTACATAAACCCCCGGCTTGAGCCAGAATACCCGTTCCGCTCCCCAGAAACATCCCATGCCAAAGAGGATTTTCTCCATGCCATCGCGATAGGGTCCCTTAAGCGGGTTGTTATTGACAAAATGTATTGCTGCCGTCGCGATGGCTTGATCACGGCCAGGCAAAACATCCTTTTTTTCAGGTATCGCAAGTTTGTCCTGTTTTCGGAAAAACATCTGCTTAGCTCCTTCCAGGTCGCCGTTTTGCCCGCATCAATCCGGCAATCAGCAGAAAAAACACACCGGCACCGGCAAAAACAAAAATGGTTGGCCAGTTGAGCACGGTGATAACACCGGGATCCCAAATTTCTGGAAACGTATATCGCTGAATGACCGCCTGGGCGGTATTCAAACTGGCCACATCCAAGTCAAACCAGGTTTTCCCCAAAGGAGTGAGGACAAGCTGGCCACTATCAACAGCACCCATTATGTCCTGGACCAGCGCAACAGCGCTTACAATTAGAAAAAAACTTCCAAGAATGACAAATATAAACATCGGTTGCGGTCTCTCGTTGGCTATCACCTTGCTGACAATGTCAACCAGGGTGTTTTTCATTATATAGGTGTCGGGCTGAAATCTTGTAGATGTATTTACGGCTAAAGCGGTCCGCTGACGGATTTGTGTTGATAGCGTCATCGTCGTGGCGAAGATTTTCAGGCTGCGATCAGG
>JAJFHR010000299.1 GCA_021775515.1 Hyphomicrobiales bacterium
ACGTTGATATCACTTGCCCCTAAATCGGTCACCGCACCGGTTGCCATGGGCATATCCGAGCAAATGGGGGGCTTACCCTCGCTTACAGCGGTCCTCGTTATCTTGACCGGCATCCTCGGTGCGATGATAGCTCCGGGTATATTAAACCTCTTGCGCATTAAAGACTGGAGTGCGCGCGGCGTTGCCGCAGGCACCACCAGCCATGGAATCGGAACGGCGCGGGCCTTTCAGGTCAGCGAAGTTGCAGGTGCATTTTCAGGCCTCGCCATGGGCCTCAATGCGCTCGCCACAGCTATTCTTTTGCCGTTGCTTTGGAAGTTATTCTTTTAAGATGGCATATCAGTACAATGCGACCTGATGTAACATCGGTATGCAGGAAATAAGCGAGTATAGCTGACAAATGCCTAATGATGCTGAGGACAAAAAAGAAACAGGGCCGACGACGCTGGAATTGAAGCGTGTGTGCATTGTGCCATACGCCGAAAGTGTCGCTTATCTTTCCAGGAGTTGCACTCATTTCCGCCCGGAAGAGTTTCAATCTTTGGGAACGGTTACAATTTCTCATGATGGTGATTTGCAATGGCAGGCAACACTGGCGATTGTCGATGACAAATCCATTGTCGGCGACAGCCAGCTCGGCGTTGACATGCGCACCTTTGAATTGCTCGGGCTGCCCGAAGGCACGGCAATAACCATCGCCCCGGCAAGATCGCCGGTCAGTCTTGAAGCGGTTCGGGCAAAAATTCACGGGCATACGCTCACCTCCAGGCAGATTGAAGCGATCATTGACGACATTGCCCATCACAAATACTCAAAAATGGAAATAGCGGCTTTTTTGGTCGCCTGCGCTGGTTATATGACATCGGGGGAAATGCTGGCGTTGACACTTGCAATGGCAAATGCCGGTAGCCAGATTGTCTGGCCGACCGGCAATGTCGTCGATAAACATTGCATCGGTGGAATTCCGGGCAATCGAACCTCGATGATAGTCGTTCCTATTGTCGCAGCCCACGGCCTGCTTATCCCCAAAACTTCTTCACGGGCGATCACCTCTCCGGCTGGAACCGCAGATACGATGGAGATCCTCGCAAGAGTTGATCTCAACGAGCATGAAATGAAATCGGTGGTTGAGACCTGCAATGGCTGCATTGTTTGGGGAGGGCATGTAAATTTATCACCGGCCGATGATCTGCTGATATCAGTCGAACGCCCATTGAACGTGGATACCCGCGAGCAGATGGTCGCCTCTATCCTGTCCAAAAAACTGGCAGCAGGCTCAAAGAACCTGCTCATCGACATACCGCTTGGGCCTTCTGCCAAAGTGCGCACTCATACCGATGCACTTCGGTTGAGGAAGTTATTTGAATACATCGGCGATCAATTGGGCCTGCAAATCGATGTGTTGACGACGTCTGCTCACGAACCAATCGGGCGCGGCATCGGTCCGGCGCTTGAAGCCCGAGATGTCATGGCTGTTTTGCGCAACGAACCCGAAGCGCCGGAAGACCTGCGGGAAAAATCCCTGCAGATCGCCGGTCATTTGCTTGAATTTGCTCCTGAACTGCGCGGCGGCGCCGGTTATTCCAGGGCACAAGATCTCCTCAACTCGGGAAAGGCCTTGGCCGCGATGGAGAAAATTATCGATGCCCAGGGACGCAATACAAGTCCAGTAGCCTTTGGAACGCTTACCAAATTGGTAGAAGCCGAAAGCGGTGGCACGGTAACCGCGATTGATTGTTTTCGTATGGCGCGGATTGCTCGCCTTGCCGGTGCCCCTATGGACAAGGGGGCGGGAATAGACCTGCTGAAAAAACTCGGAGATCCGGTTCACCAAGGAGAGCCTCTATATCGAATTCACTCATGCACAAAATCCAATTTCCGCTACGCTGGCGAAATGGTAAATGAAGATTCGGGATACCGGGTCGAATGACCAACAACCTGACAATTCATGCTTTCCCGCAACAGGAAGGACCGGCTCAACGGCTCGCCGATTGCCTGGGCGCGCCTTGTTTCCCAATTTTCATCCACACCTTCCCCGATGGTGAAAGCCTCGTCCGCGTCGAGCAGGCGTTTAATACCGCCATCATCTATTGTTCCCTGGCACAGCCCAATGAAAAGCTCATTGCTTTATGTCTTGCCGCCCAGGCTCTGCGGGATCGGGGTGTACAACGGGTTATCCTGGTTGCGCCGTACATGTGTTATATGCGCCAGGACAAGGCGTTTGAACCGGGGCAGGCGATAAGCCAGCAGGTCATCGGCGATATGCTGGACCGCCGCTTTGACCGCATACTCACCATTGACCCTCATTTGCACCGGACGAAGGAAATTGGCGCGGTTTTCCCAAAGTCTCAAGCCGAGGCGTTAAGTGCAGCGGAACCAATTGCAGATTATATCCTCCGGCAAAACCCGCCAAGCACTTCAATCGTGTTTGGTCCCGACAGTGAGGCGATGCAGTGGGTTGCTGCGGTTGGGCGCCGCACCGGGATGAAAGCACTCGTCGGCGAGAAATATAGACTTGATGACCGGCAGGTAAAAATCGAGATTGCAAATCCGCAGATAATTCAAAACCGGCACGTATATCTCATTGATGACATTTGTTCCAGCGCCGGCACGATCAAAATTGCCCTGTCCGCACTGCTCGCGGCGGGGGCAAAAAGCATCTGTGCCATTCTTGTTCATGCCTTGAGTGAAAAATCCGTTGTTGATGACCTCATGAACGCAGGGCTTAAGATGTTTATCTCGACTGATACCGTTGTTAACCCATCAAACAGAATAGAAATCGCGCCGCTTTTGGCTGACGCTTTGAAAAATGAAACATAAAATGAAGTTGAATATACAATTCTGCGGTGCTGCTCAAACAGTCACCGGATCATGTTACTGGGTGCGGACTGCAGCTAGCAGTTTTCTGGTCGATTGCGGTATGTTCCAGGGCACCAAAACCGTTAAGCAGCTGAACTACGAGCCGTTCCCGTTTATGCCGGAACAGATAGACTTCGTTCTGCTCACCCATGCCCACATTGATCATTCCGGTTTGTTGCCCAAGTTATACAATGCTGGCTTTGAAGGCCCCGTCTATATGACCGCCGGGACCAAAGATCTTTTATCCTTCATGTTGCCGGACAGCGGTTATATCCAGGAAATGGAGGTAAAATTCCTCAATCAACGAAATGCCCGGCATGGTCGTGAAAGTGTATTGCCAATCTTCACCCAGAAGGAGGCCATCGCCTGCCAGCAGCAATTCCAGACAATTGACTATGAGACCTGGTTTGAGGCCGGTCCCGGCATTCGGGCCAGGTATTGGAATGCCGGCCATATATTGGGCTCAGCCTCTATTGAGCTGGAAATCAACTCAGAAAACCAACAAAAACAAACCCCGATCCGCCTGATGTTTTCAGGTGATATCGGCCCGGACAACAAGCTCTTTCACCCCGACCCTGAAGCACCTTCAGATTTTGACTATGCGATTTGTGAATCAACCTATGGCGGCATTCAGCGCCAGGCCCTGAGCCCCGACGAACGGCGCGCCGTGCTGGCGCATCATGTTAATGATACCCTTAATAATGACGGCATGCTCGTCGTACCGGCTTTTGCCGTTGAGCGAACCCAGGAATTGCTGGTTGATTTATCAATTCTTCAACACCGGCAACAAATTCCTCAATCTCCGATATTTCTTGATTCACCTATGGCAATCCGGGCAACCCGGGTTTTCCAGGACCATGCCGACAACCTTGAAGACGTCAACGGCCCTCAACGGCTGCTCGACAACCCCAACTTCCATTTCACGCAGACTGTGGGAGAAAGTAAGGCTATCAATAGAATTCACAGTGGCGCAATTCTTGTTGCGGCAAGTGGTATGTGTGATGCCGGACGCATTCGCCATCACCTCAAGCACCGCCTGTGGAGAACCAACACAACGATATTGATCATCGGCTATCAGGAAAAAGGCACCTTGGGGCATCTTCTGCTCGACGGCAAAAAAACTGTTAAAATACAAGGTGATGATGTCAAGGTGAACGCTAGGATTGAGCAAATTGACGTCTATTCCGGCCACGCAGACGGCAACGAATTGGTTGAGTGGATTTTGTCCCGTGGTCCATTGAAGTACGGTCTTTTCCTGACCCATGGCGAAAATCACCGGGCGCAAGCCCTGCGTAAATCACTGTTGGAAGCTGGATTTACCGGTTGCGATATAATTATCCCCACACTTGATGACAAGGTTGAGCTTCATCGTGCAGAAAAGGGACCGATATTTAAAAAGACCAGCCCGCGCGTTCAATCAAAATCTCTCAGTGGTCTGGATTGGCACAATGACCTGGCCCAATTCCAGATAGATCTGCGGGCCGAATTTGAGCGCGCTGCAGATGACCGCTCGCGCCAAATTCTTCTGCGCCGTTTGCGCCGGGCTTTGAATAATGAAGCGTGAATATCAACGCGCCATATAGCTGTTTCTTAAAGTCCGATCTGCATTGACCGGGTATAGAACACCGGCAATTTCGTGCCAGGGATTGCAACCGTCACATCTTAAGCACGGCGGCACCGGTCAGTTGTCCTGCCCGAAGCCGGTCAAGAGCGTTATTTGCATGCTCAAGTTTGAACACTTCCACATGGGTTTTAATAGGAATTCGAGGTGCCAGCCGAAGAAACTCCACCGCATCTTGACGGGTTAAATTGGCCACGGACTTAACGGTCCGCTCGCCCCACAGGATGTCGTAGGGAAACGATGGAATATCGCTCATATGAATGCCGCCGCAGATAACGGTCCCTCCCTTCCTTACCGCCCGCAAAGCTGTAGGTAGAAGTGCGCCAACAGGGGCAAAAATGATCGCTGCATCTAGCGTTTGTGGCGGCGGGTTATCGGAGGAACCAGCCCAAGCCGCACCCATTTTCCTGGCAAAATTTTGTGCATCCGTGTCACCCG
>JAJFHR010000300.1 GCA_021775515.1 Hyphomicrobiales bacterium
GGTCGGGAATCGCGGTCAAACTGGGCCAAATTTCGCGGGCCGGTTTGGAGTGGCATAGCAATTATAGCGTTGATCACCGCTTTGCTTTTGTGGAACTCAGGAGCAAACGGTCCTGCCACTCTCTATAAAACCGAACCGGTCAAACGTGGCGATCTCACTGTTATCGTTACCGCAACAGGCACGCTTCAACCAACAAATACGGTTGATATATCAAGCGAACTTTCCGGTACAATTCGCAAGGTCCTGGTGGACTATAATGCCAAAGTATCAGTCAGACAGGTGTTGGCTGAACTTGACACCGACAAACTTAAGGCGGGCCGGGACAGCTCCCTCGCAAAGTTGCTCGCGGCAAGGGCAAAGGTCAAGAACGCCGAAGCAACGATGACCGAAACCAGACTTTCTTTTGAGCGCAAGACCGAGTTGTATGCCGAAAAAGTCAGTTCGGCAAAAGACGTGGAAATTTCAAAAGCTGCTCATGAGCGTGCTATTGCAGCAGTTGAAAGCGCCAAGGCTGATGTTGCTGCCACTGCGGCTGATTTGAAACTGACCGAAATCAATTTGGCGAAGACATGTATCTGTTCTCCGATCAACGGTGTTGTCTTAAAACGCAATGTTGAACCGGGCCAGACCGTTGCCTCTTCCTTGCAAGCCCCGGTGTTGTTTACCATCGCCGAAGATCTTACTAAAATGGAGGTTCAAGTCGATGTGGATGAGGCGGATGTAGGAAAGGTCAAGGAGGGCCAGCAGGCTACATTCTCTGTCGATGCTTATCCTGGCAAAAAGTTTTCTGCCCGCATCCGGGAACTGCGCTTTGGTTCTGAAGTAGTTCAGGGCGTCGTAACCTACAAGGCGGTTTTGACGACAGATAATTCCGCGCTGCTGTTGCGCCCCGGCATGACTGCAACTGCCGAGATTATCGTGCAAGAGGTAAAAGCTACGCTAAGTGTTTCAAATGCGGCCCTGCGATTTTCTCTATCGCCTGCAAATGAGGCGACAGACAACCGGAGCTTTTTGAAGAAGCTGTTGCCTGGCAGACCGAGTTTACGCCCACCAAGTGCGCGCATAGCAGATGGACCAAATCGTAAAATATGGTTGCTTGTTGACGGTCAACCAAAAGAGGTAGCCGTGACAATCGGGTCGACCGATGGCAGGCAAACTCAGATTTTAAGGGGTGATCTTGAATCTGGACAGGATGTAATTGTCGACACATTGGCGGCAAAAAAATGAGGCGGCCGTGATGAAAACCACAGGTCACTCACCCAACCCGCTCATTGAACTGAAGGGCGTCACCAAGGTATATGGGACGCGGGCTGCGGCAGTGCGGGCGCTTGATGGCGTTAGTCTGTGCATTGATGAAGGTGAGTTCGTTGCCATCATGGGACCGTCAGGTTCTGGAAAATCAACCGCTATGAACATGATTGGGTGTCTGGATAGACCAACCAGCGGTGAATACCTGTTCAGGGGCCTAGAAGTGGGCGCTCTTTCCCGCAATCAACGTGCCTTATTGCGGCGGCATTACCTTGGTTTTGTTTTCCAGGGCTTTAATCTGCTGCCGCGCACCTCAGCGATTGAGAACGTAGAACTACCGTTAGTCTATCGCGGTATGGGTTTTAAAGAGCGTCGTGATCTGTCGTTAAAAGCCCTTGATAGGGTGGGAATCAAGGAGCGCGCGCGCCATACTCCCAGCGAACTTTCCGGTGGCGAGCAGCAGCGGGTCGCCATTGCCCGGGCCATTGTCACCCAGCCATTTGTTTTGCTAGCCGATGAACCAACCGGCAACGTTGACAGCAAAACGAGCCATGAAATCATGGAACTTCTGACCAGTCTCAATCGTGATCAGAAAATTACCATCCTCATGGTAACTCATGAACTCGACATGTCTGAATATGCTGATCGGCTGATACGCTTCGTTGACGGCAAGATCAAAACTGACACGCGCAATAAGGATGCTGCGTAATGTTTTACGAGACCTTGAAACTTGCAATTCAAGCCATACGGCGTAACGCCTTGCGTTCGTTTCTCACCTTGCTTGGCATTGTTATAGGTGTCGGCGCGGTCATCGCCATGGTCACCATTGGAAACGGTACGACGGCCAAAGTCGCAGCTGATATGGCCAAGCTCGGCAGCAACCTATTGTTTGTCCGCCCCGGACAATTCGGCCCGGGACGCTCCAGTGCAACAGCCAAACCGTTTTCCACCCGTGACGTCGCCGAACTTCGCAGTCAGTTGCACGGTATCCAGGCCGTAGCACCAGTTGCCCGCAGCATGGCTACAGTGGTTTACGGCTCGGAAAGCCGCAATGTTTCAATAAACGGTACGGACAACAACTATTTCATCACCGGGGACTGGGATTTGGCGGCGGGGCGTCAGTTTCTGGAAGGAGAACTGCGCAGCGGCAGAGCTGCGTGCATCATCGGTGCCACCGTACGCGAAAAACTGTTTGGCTCGACCCAGCCGATTGGCCGAAATATTCGGGTAAACAAGGTGTCATGCGAAGTCGTTGGGCTGCTGGAGGTAAAAGGCCAATCGAGTTTTGGCACCGACCAGGACGATATCGTATTGATGCCGTTACGGACCTATCACCGTCGTATCGCCGGCAATTCAGACGTTGGCACTATGTATATCTCGGCAAAAGATGACGTTGAGACGGCCAAAGTACAAGCGGGCATTGAGCAGCTGTTGCGCGAGCGCCGAAATATTTCCGCCACAGAAGAAGATGATTTTGCAGTTGCCGACATGAAGCAAATCGCAGAAGCCCAAACCGCAACGACAACGATCCTGACGGTTCTGCTTGGGGCTGTTGCCGGGGTCAGTCTGTTGGTTGGAGGGATTGGAATCATGAATATTATGCTGGTCTCGGTGACGGAGCGCACGCGTGAAATAGGCATCAGGCTGGCGATTGGTGCACAGGAATCCCAGGTGCTCCTGCAATTCCTGGTCGAAGCAGTGGTTCTGTCGTTATTTGGCGGCATCCTCGGTGTCATTTTAGGTCTAAGTCTGGCAAAGGCAGCTTCTGCCGCTATGAAGATACCTTATTTGATCGACCCGAACATCATCTTGATTGCATTTGGATTTTCAGCTCTCGTCGGCATCATATTCGGTTATTTTCCCGCCCGCCGGGCAGCCCGAATGAACCCCATCGAGGCCCTGAGGCACGAGTGAAAAATTTCAATCTATTTCACTGATTAATCAAAAAAATCCCTCCATAACAAACTCAAAATGTGGCATATGGATATCAACCTTTGCGGGCCTTTCTGGTCCGCTATCAACATATCTAAATCCGCGGCGCAGATTTTCGATCCCGGAAGAAAGCAAGAATGACGCCTATGTCCTCCAAACTATTCACGCCTGTTAAAATAGGAAATCTCGAATTATCAAATCGCATAGTGGTTTCACCGATGTGCCAATATTCAGCCGTTGAAGGCACTGTCACTGATTGGCACCTTATGCACCTTGGGCAATATGCAATCTCCGGCGCTGGTCTGGTTTTTGTGGAAGCCACCGGCGTTGAAGCCGAAGGCCGCATCTCCCCGGGATGTCCCGGCTTGTACAATGATGAAAACGAAACCGGCATGGCCCGCATCGTCAAGTTTTTCAGAGACTATGGTAATACGAAAATCGGCATTCAGCTTGCCCATGCTGGCCGCAAAGCTTCTGTTGATTATCCCTGGAACGGCGGCAAACCGCTGTCGTGCGAAAACGGCGGCTGGGTGACTTCCGCACCATCTCCAGATCCCTTTGCACCCGGTTGGCCGCAATCAACCGCCGTTGATGCACAGGGCCTGGAACGCATCAAACAAGCATTTGTTCAAGCAACCGAACGGGCAGTCCGGGCCGGCTTTGATATCATCGAGATCCACGCTGCCCATGGGTATCTAATGCATCAGTTCTTATCGCCCATTTCCAACAAACGCGACGATGAATATGGCGGAAGCCTGGAAAACCGCCTGCGTTTTCCATTTGAGATTTTTGAAGCCGTCCGAAATGCGGCACCTGAGGAAATACCTGTCGGTGTGCGTGTTTCCGCCACAGACTGGGTCAGCGAAGGATGGGCGCTGGAAGACACGATCGAATTGGCAAAACGGCTGGAAGAAAGAGGGTGCGTCTATATAGATGTTTCTAGTGGCGGCAGCAGTCCGGCGCAGGAAATCGACGCGGGAGCTGGATATCAAACTGGATTTGCCGCCGAAATAAAACGCCAGACCAACCTTGCTACCATCGCCGTAGGATTAATAACCGATGCCCAGCAGGCAGAAACAATTATCCGCACCGGCCAGGCTGATTTGATCGCTCTGGCCCGCGGCATGTTGTACGATCCGCGCTGGCCATGGCATGCAGCCGAAGCTTTGAACGCTGCCGCTGCTTTTCCGCCGCAATATCAACGGTGTCACCCCTCGTTGCAGGGAGAACCCATTCCCGGAAATCCACCTTTGCAGAAGTAGATCATAACTCAGAAGATTTCTTTAAGGTTTCCAATGCAGATGTCAGTGTATTTTCAATTGTCCGGCGTTCGATTTCTTCGATGGCATTGAGATTGACAAAGAGTTGCATATGATCGGACGATACCTCAATTATTTCTGCGCTAGAGTGGCTTTTGCCAAGAAGATTTTTGACCGCATAGGGAACG
>JAJFHR010000004.1 GCA_021775515.1 Hyphomicrobiales bacterium
CGAGCACTTCTTCCAGGGTTGCCCTAAATGCGGCTATGAGATGAGTTGGCAGTTCTGAAATAAACCCGACCGTATCCGACATGATAAGGCGTTGACCGTTTTTCAACTTGATTTCGCGCATCGTCGGATCAAGGGTAGCAAATAACATATCCTCCGCCATGACGCTGGCCCCGGACAAGCGGTTAAACAGCGTTGATTTACCCGCATTTGTATACCCCACCAGCGCTACGATTGGGAAAGGAACCTTTTGGCGGGAAGCGCGATGTAATTGCCGGGTTCGCGTGACTGTTTGCAACTGCTTTTTTATTTTGAAAATTCGGTCCTGGATTTGCCGCCGGTCAGCTTCGATCTGGGTTTCCCCTGGGCCACCAACAAAGCCTAACCCGCCTCTTTGCCGTTCAAGATGGGTCCAGGATCTCACCAGTCTGCTTTTTTGATAATCGAGATGCGCGAGTTCCACCTGCAATCGGCCTTCACGCGTTCGCGCTCTGTGACTGAAAATTTTCAGAATCAGACCAGTACGATCAAGCACCTTACATTCCCAGGCTCTTTCAAGATTTCTTTGCTGAATTGGGCTCAAAGCGTGATCAACAACGGCCAGGCCGATGTCTTCACTGGCGATTATCTGCCTAAGCTCTTCCACCTTGCCCGTACCAAAAAGCGTTGCCGGCCGGACTTTGTTTAGCGTAACAATTATAGCGTCCGCAATCTCAAGGTCTATGGCCAGAGCAAGCCCGACGGCTTCCTCCAATCTTGTCTCCGGCGACCTCAAAATGGCTCTATCCGCAACGGGCGATCCATTTTTCGAGACCCTATGTGCAGAAGATCGAATATCGGGAGAGATTATAAGCGCACACGTCAGCCCCTCGGGCCCGCCGAAATCTGCACTCCCCTCGCTGAATCGTTTTAAATTCGCGCTGGTCCCGCCCGCATCTCCACCATCATCTCTACTTTTGTTACGCTCAGTCGTCGTTCATATCCTCAAACAATTGAATGGGTTGTGACGGCATTATAGTAGAAATTGCATGTTTATACACTAGTTGCGAATGCCCATCTCTGCGTAATAGGACGCAAAAATTATCGAACCAGGTAATGACCCCTTGAAGTTTTACACCATTGATTAAAAACACAGTCAGTGGTGCCTTAGATTTTCGTACACTATTAAGGAACGTGTCCTGCAAGTTTTGAGATTTGTCTGTAGCCATGGCGTATCACCATATTGTTTTTTTTGCGGTCCAATCCAAATGTCCCAGGGAATACTCAGGTCGTCAGCAGAGTATTTGATTGAACCTCTCATCCCCTAGAACCTCATTACACTTTACTGTTTCGCTCTCCGCAAGATTAAAATTTCAAAACTCGAGATTTATTTTCCCGTGGTCTACAATATTCTAGAATACGTAGGTTTTCCTAAGAGGTTCGCTATTTTAGAACAATACAAAATTTGAGTTTTATATGGTTTTGGGTCGCAAATCGTTGACGATGCGAATCTTAAGTTGACACAACGGTGGGCAAATCCTGGGAATACGGAAACTGTTGGGATTCCATTTGCTTTACGAACGCCAGTAAACCAAATTTCCCAAACTCAACAGCACCAAAATTTCAACCCTGCCCAAAATCATCACGGGTATTAGAATAAGTTTTACCCCCCCGGTCGCAGAGGAAAACAGCAACAAACCCTCCTCGCCTAAGCCAGCGGTGACAGCCGGTCCAGCGTTGCTGAGCATTGCCACCGAGGTCAAAAAGGCTAAATCAAATTTTATCCCCATCAGCCCAAGCGCTAGGGCCGTGACAGCCACAAGCGCGAGATAAACCACAAATAGAGCCCAAATCGACTTCATCATTTGAATGTCATATTCACGGCCTCCAGCGCGCATTGCGGTTATCCCGTGAGGATGAAGAATACGCGTCAGTTCTCGTGTTGATTGTTTAATAATCAGGGCAAGCCGGTATAACTTCATACCACCAGCAGTGGAAAAAGTAGCTCCGCCGACAAAAACAACCGCTATAATTAGTCCGTAAGGCGCTACCGGCATGTCACTTGATGACACCTGATATCCGGTTGTTGTCACAAGTGAGATAGCGGCAAAAAATCCAGTCTTGAGCGCAGCCACAACTTCCCCTTCGCCTGCAAAAAACTGCCAAAGAGATAACAGAGCGCCAACCACGAGGCACATCGCAATCACATAGTTCGACTCGCGATTTTCAAACACTCTGAGGCTGCGTGTCACAATCAAATTTCTATGGGTCAATGCACTGGTTGCGCCGACAACCATGAAAATCATCAAAACCAATTCAGCCATCGAATTATTGTAAAATGACAAGCCTTCTGACTGTGGAACAAACCCGCCGGTCGATAGCGTCGTAAGAGACAGGCTCAGGGCGTCAAAAAACGGTATTCCGGCTACCCACAATAAAATCAGACAGACAAGCGTGAACACTCCATACGCCGGGATTAGTGCAAAAATTGTAGTTTTTACAGATTGAACAAAGTCATCCTGATCAGTTCCGGGAATAGCAACTTGAGTTAACGAGCCACACAGGCCAGAGGGGGCAATAATAGTAAAAACGGTGACAAGGCTGGCAAACCCGCCCAGCCATTGCAATAGTGCAAACCATAATACATAGGACAATGGAAACTTGTTCAGCGGAGTTGAGGTAACTCCCGTAGTTGTAAACGCTGAAACTGCTTCAAACAACGCTGAAATCAATGTCAGGTTCATGGGTTCGGCGAGAAATGGTATTGCCGCAAAAAACGGCAGGGCTGACCAAATTATCAGAGCAAAAACCACCGTTTGAAATCGGCTTACCGGCCGCACCCTGCCCCGTGTTGCCACGACCAGCGCACCGCCGACAAAAGCTGTGATAAGCGACGTCACGCCAAAACTAAGAGCAGCTTCAAGTTCGCCTGTAGCAAAAGCGTAAGCCGCCGGCAAAAGCATGGTTCCCGCAAGAACGCATATGGCAATTCCAAGCAGGAAAAATATGGTTACATTCGCCATGAGGACGGCGCCATTTAAAAGAACTCGAGACTGACGCGAAACATTTGCTCAACGGTTCTAACCTGATCGGCCAGAGCAAAAATTACAATTCGATCTCCAGTTTTAATTTCCAGTTGACCATTGGGAATAAGAACATTCCCTTCCCGCACAATGCCACCGATGCGCATGCCATCAGGCAGGCCAATCTCGGATAAAGGCTGGCCGATAAGTGGCGAGGTTTCCAGCGCTTCGGCTTCCAGCACTTCGGCGCGCCCGTTCTGCACCGAGTGAACTCCCCTGATGCGTCCGCGTCTAACGTGTTGGAGAATAGTTGAAATTGTCGTGGCACGTGGAGAAATAAACGCGTCAATGCCGACAGAACGAATGACAGAAGAAAAATCTGTGTTGTTTACAAGGCTCAAGGTGCGGGTGCAGCCGATCCGCTTAGCTATGATACAAGCCAGGATATTGACCTGATCCTGATTGGTCAGAGCAACAAAAGTATCAGCATCCGACATGCCTGCTTCACGCAGAATCTCCGGATCAAGTGCATCGCCATGCAGGATCACTGTTCGTTTTACCTGATCAGCAACATCGATTGCTCTTTGCCGGTCATTCTCAATTATTTTGACTTTTGTACGTGAATGATGCTCTTCCAGTTTTCTTGCGACATAACTGCCGATATTGCCACCGCCAGCGATTATCACACGCCGGGCTTGACGTTCCTGGTGGCCAAAAATTGCCAATGTGCGCTCAATTTGCGTGCTCTCGGCAATAATATAAACATCATCGCCAACCCGCATTTGATCATCACTATGAGGAACAAACAACGTGCCATCCCTGGATATGCCAACCACAACCGCCTTGAGATCAGGAAAAAGTTCAGTGAGCTGTTTGAGCGGCGTGTTGACGATTGGGCAATCCTCTTCACAGGTAACACCTGCTACAGTTATCAGCCCGTCTGCAAAACGAATGGTTTCAAAAGCACCTGGTACTGCCAGTTGCCTTAGAACGCTTTCGCCCACGGCAACCTCAGGGGAGATAATCACATCAATAGGCATATTCTTGCGCGAGAATAAATCTTGCCAAACCGGCGCAAGATAGCTTTGCGCACGCACTCGGGCAATTTTAGTAGGTATGTTGAACAGTGAGTGGGCGACCTGGCAGGCGACCATATTGA
>JAJFHR010000031.1 GCA_021775515.1 Hyphomicrobiales bacterium
CAGGGCCTGTCATTGGGCTGAAACCATCGTCAATGATGGGCAGAAAACTATGCAAGCAGCTGTGCAAAAGGCGAAAGCCCCCCAATTTGTGGGTGAAACAAAAGTTTAGATCTGCTGGTGCTTTTGCTACCTAAGACCGCATTTCAAAACCCAAATTTTGCGAAAAATTGGCGCCTGGGATCCTCATAATGTTACCGAAGATGCTGATTTGGGCATCAGACTGCACCGCCTTGGTTTCACCAGTGGTATTATCGGGTCAACCACCGGCGAAGAAGCAGTGGGAGATATGGGGGGTTGGATAAAACAGCGGTCACGCTGGTTTAAAGGTTGGATGCAAACTTACCTTGTGCATATGCGCCACCCATCCCGTCTTTATCGCGACCTTGGAAGTTTGGGGTTTTTAGGATTTCAAACCGTTGTTGGCGGCATTATTGTCGCGGCATTGCTGCATCCAATCTTTATTCTGTGGACCTTATACAGCCTGCATCAAATAACCATCGGCTCAATTGGCGGTCTGCTCACCGCCCCGGCACTGTTTGCAATAAATATTTTTGTGTTCTTTTCGGGATATTTTTTCAGCATGCTCGCGGGCGCATTTGCCTTAGAGAGGCGAGGAAGACACCGTTTGATTTCTTCCGTTTTTTTGATGCCGTTTTATTGGATGTTGCTTTCAATCGGCGCCTACATAGGCCTGTGGCAACTGGCATTCAATCCATTTTACTGGGAAAAGACCGATCATGGCCAATCCGGTGGCCGGCAAAATTCCAAACTTACATCCAACATTGCCACCGGGAAAAATAGACGCTGAGAGTTTTCTCACCTCACCTAACGTCGCCACCGATAGCGAGAGCTAATTACGTTGGACAAGAGTTAGCGCATAATCAACTATTTCAGCTTGATGGCGATGACTTTACCGGCGGTGATATCGAGCGGTATCTTTTGCCCGTCCTTTAGTTGAAGGACATATTTTCCTGGTGGCAAAGGAGCGTAACTTCTGGTCGATCTAACCTTTGCGACCTGCTTGCCGTTAATATCGTAGATACGCACACCATTGACGCCGGCGCCCTTTATGTCGACACCTCCGGCATTAAGTATGGTCGTTTTACCTTCTTCCAAAATAACATCACGCCAGAAAGTGTCCTCAAACTGAACGTCGAAGCGCCCTGGCACAAGCACGGCTTTGCCACCGGTAGAAACCTTGGAGACGGAAGCCACCGACTGGCCGGTTTCCTGATCGATGATATCGTGGTTGTACCCGTTCTTTATCTCAAGGATAGCTGGCTTTAAAACTGTCGTTTCGTTAGGTTTTACTTCCACGCTTTTCCATAGACCATTATCGAATTTCACATTGTAAATTCCTGCCGGCACGGTCTCGATGGTCTTCGTGTAGCTGATATTCGTAACCTCTTTACCGGTTTCAGCATTAAAAACATCGTGACTTTTGGCTCCGCGAATTTCAAGCCTGCCGGGTGCAAGGTTTGAAAGGTCCACCGTCTCAGTTTCCTTCACCGGCTCGACCTCGGCCTTTTCCACGGCGGTTGTCATTGAGGCTGACAGTTCCGCAATATCATTTGCGGAAAAATACTCCCCGCGAGCCATTTTTGCGATGCACTGCAACTGTCTTTTTGTCGTGGCATCAACACCAAAACCTATGGTGTGAATAACCAGATCAACATCAGCTGCGGCAAGTTTTTTAGCCAGCAGGCACGGATCGCCCTTGCAGGTCTCCTTGCCATCCGAAACAAGTACAATCGTGTGTTTGCCTTCGGTCGGCTTGAGATCATCGGCTGCAAGGCCTAGCACGTAGGAAATTGGCGTGTAGCCTTGGGCCTTCAGCGGTTTGGCGCTCGAAACCACTGTACTGGCGTTTTTTGAGGCTTTGTCGAAGGGTACAATCAACTGGGTATCTTTACAGTTCTTTTTGGTGCGGTGGAACTGGTGACCGTAAGCACGAAAGGAAAGGTTAATCTCGGGGTTGATTTTCCCGATAAACGCCTCTACGGCCGACTTTGCACCGGCAATTTTGCGTTCACCTGACGGCAGTTTGCCATTCATTGAGCCGGAAGCATCAAGTATCAGTTCCACATTTAGCGGGGCAGCCACCGCAAAACCAGAGGAGAGCGCCAGGCCAATTAGGGCGGCGATGGACTTTCGCAGAGGTCGGCCATTTGCCTTGATGCCGATTTCCTCTTCATTTGTTTCACGTTGTTTTAATACCGCTGCTGCGATGCGTGTTGATAATGGAGAGAAAATTTTCATTCGGTAACCTCACTCATACGAAATGTCACATAAACTGTGTACGGAATATACGGTTTTGAACCTGAATATTAGATGAACGAGTTTGCAAGGGGCTTGGGACCTGTTCTGCAGCAATTCGGAAACTTCTTCAGATACCGCCGGTTTTCAAGCTTTTATTCTATAAATATGGAGCGGGTAGCGGGAATTGAACCCGCGCGTTCAGCTTGGGAAGCTGACAGGCTACCACTACATCATACCCGCGATAATTATAAACTTGCCTCAAGATCAGATAGGTTTCAACCGATTAACCCGCGTGACCAACCCGTTGCTTTTCACCACAAAAAATTGATCGTAATCTGACTATTTTTTTTGAGTCTGTTGAATTTTCACAATTTTTAGTGATCACGACTGAATTTTGTAGAATTGATTTATCGCTGTGATAGGTTAGCGCCCATGACAGAATCTGCGTATTTCGATCGACCGAATAACGCCCTTTCTCCCAATACCAAGTTCAGTGATCCCAACTGGACTATTAATGGTGAGCAGAGGGCTTTTGTGTCTCTTAGGCGTCTTGAGACGTTTTGGCTCAACACCGGCACATTGTGCAATATTGAGTGTGTCAATTGCTATATTGAATCGAGCCCGCACAACGACAGGCTTGCTTATCTTACAGCCAGGGAAGCGGCCAGCTTTTTTGACGAGATTGAAACCATGGGTTTGAAGACACATGAAATTGGCTTCACCGGAGGTGAGCCGTTCATGAACCCGGAAATTTTACTGATGGTTGAGGATGCGCTTGAGCGCGGCTTTGACGTCCTCATTTTGACCAATGCCATGCGACCGATGCAGCGGCCGAAAATACAACAAAAACTGCTCGCACTTAACAGCAAATATGACCGCAAACTCTCTCTAAGAGTAAGCCTGGACCACTACACCGCAAAGCTGCATGAAATTGAGCGCGGGAGGGATACATGGAAACCTGCCGTTGCCGGGCTCGACTGGCTTAGTGAAAATAATTTCAAAATAACCGTGGCCGGGCGCACTTGCTGGAATGAAGATGAGGCACACAGCAGGCAGGGTTATAAAAAGCTGTTTGAAGAACGCGGGTACTCAGTCGACCCCAATGATCCTGGAGAACTTGTCCTGTTTCCCGAAATGGATGAGATGGCCGATGTGCCGGAAATAACCACCGCCTGTTGGGACATTTTGAATGTGTCACCCAACAATGTCATGTGTTCGTCAAGCCGCATGGCTGTCAAACGCAAAGGTGAGGACAGGCTTTCGGTAGTGCCGTGCACCCTGCTGCCCTATGACAGGGCTTTTGATATGGGCGAAACCCTTGCCTCGGCACTTGCCGCTGAAGGCGGATCGTTCAAAGACGGGGCGGTTAAACTCAACCATCCCCATTGTTCTAAATTCTGCGTTCTTGGTGGCGGCAAATGTTCGGCTGGAGATTGACTTCAATCGCACTGACCGAGGCTATGCCCATAATCAGGAAGATTTGAAGTGTTTGGACAGTTTGAGACCCTGGGCCTGATAATTTGATCCAATATCCGTACCGTAGATCACTTCAGGCGTTTGCGTCAGGCGTTCATATACCAACCGCCCGATAATCTGACCATCGTCGAGAACAAAAGGCACATCGTGGCTGCGCACTTCAAGCACCGCCCGGCTGCCGGTTCCCCCAGCCTGGGAATGGCCAAATCCGGGATCAAAAAAACCGGCATAATGAACCCTGAATTCCCCCACCAAGGGGTTGATCGGAACCATTTCGGCCGCATGGCTAGGTGGCACATGAACGGCCTCTTTGGAAACAAGTATGTAAAACTGGTCAGGATCGAGAATAAGGCTGGCATCGCCGCGGTTTATTATCGGCTCCCAGAAGTCATGAATTTCATATTTGCCAATCTGGGACAAGTCTATCAGTCCTGAATGGCGTTTGGCACGATATCCAATCAGGCTATTTTTACCCGCCGCCATCAAATCGACGCTCAACGCAATACCGTTGTCGATATCAACGTTACCGGAAAAAACCAGCGTTTGTTCTTTATGCAAAACACGAAGCTCATCATCACTATGATGACTTATACCTGATCGAAAGCGTATCTGGCTCAAGGTCGAGCCCTCACGCACCAATATGCTGAAAGTTTTGGGGCTAATTTCAGCATAAAGCGGGCCGTCATACCCGGCAGCAACCGTGTCGAACGATTGCCCGTAATCTGTAATCACCCGGGTAAAGACGTCTAGTCTGCCGGTCGAACTTTTTGGATTGGCCGCAGCTGAAATTTCAGGGGCAAACTTGAGGCTTTCAATCAACGGCACGATATAAACGCAACCGGTTTCAAGCACCGCACCTTCGCTCAAACTAATCTGGTGCAGACACAAGGCCCGTAATTTTTCGTCGACGGTATTATTAGGACCTGGCAAAAAGCTTGCCCGCACCCGGTAGGCGATACGTCCCAGACGTAAATCCAGACTGGCGGGCTGGACCTGGGATTTGGTAACCGGCTCATAAGCGGTAATTCCACCGCTTTTTATTAAAGCCTCAATCTCATGAGCAGGTAATATCCCGCCACCCGGGCCAGATTTCTGATCAGCATTCATACTATTGTCACACACTCAATCGACGGCATATAAACTTGCACTCGTCATGATCACATTAATCCGTTAGGGTCCTGATCCGAGGTTATAAACTCATAAATCGGAGTAAGATGGAATGAGTCCCTAGCCTAGACAAGGTCTTTATCTGATTGTAACGGTATGGCCAAGCCTTGGGTTCAGATACGGTGGAAAACCACCGGCGCTGGCCGTATATTCACAAACAGGATCAAAATGGCGCATTATGATTGTACAACACGGTTGATCCGGATAACAGTGGAGCCGCAATATCTGGAGGATGAATCCAATCCGGATGACAGCTATTTTGTTTGGGCCTACACAATTGTCATTGAAAACACTGGGAAAGAAGTGGTTCAGCTTAAAAATCGCCACTGGGTGATTACTGATGCCCTCGGCCGTGTTCACGAGGTACAAGGTCCCGGGGTGGTCGGTGAACAACCGATCCTAAATCCCGGTGATTCTTTCGAATATACCAGCGGCACCCCTTTATCCACAACCACAGGAATAATGGCAGGGTCGTATCAAATGGAAACAAATTTGGGAGAAAAATTCGATGTTCAGATTCCGGCTTTTTCGCTAGATTGCCCCTATGCTGTCCATAAAGTTCACTGATCATAGCAGGCAGAAACAAAGATGAATTCCGCACATGGTGGTTGATAGGTGTTAGACATCCGGCCCATATTGCTGGTGATTGGTATTCTGCTTACCACCCTTGGCGTTGCCATGTTGTTGCCGGCGGTTGTTGATCTTAAAAACGACCAGCCCGACTGGGCCATTTTTGCAGTATCTTCAGGTTTAACGCTCTTTGTCGGATCAACGCTGACCATGCTTACCTGGGGGAGAACAGGAAACCTCAATATCAAACAGGCGTTCATCTTAACTTCTTTTTCGTGGATTGCGCTCACTGCCTTTGCCGCTATTCCCTTAACATGGAGCGAGCTTAATCTAAGTTATACCGATGCGTTTTTCGAAGCCATGTCCGGCCTGACGACGACCGGCGCCACCATTATGACCGATCTGGATCGAACCCCGCCGGGAATTTTGCTGTGGCGGGCGTTGCTGCAGTGGTTGGGCGGAATTGGGATTATTGTCATGGCGGTGGCTGTGTTACCCATGCTGCAGATCGGCGGTATGCAGTTGTTCCGAATGGAATCTTCCGATAACTCGGAAAAAATTCTGCCGCGGGCCACGCAGATTGCCGGATCAATTACGCTGTTATATCTGGCCATTTCGGTTCTGTGCACAATTGGTTATGTAATCGCCGGCATGAGTTTTTTTGATGCGGTGGCTCATGCCATGACGACAATCGCAACCGGTGGATTTTCGACTTACAACGCGTCAATCGGATTTTTTAACAGCGCGGCAGTAGATAGCGTCTCGATTTTGTTCATGATCATCGGCAGCCTGCCATTTGTGCTCTATCTGCATACCTTGCGCGGCAACCCCCTGCCGTTGTGGCAGGATTCACAAGTTCGCTGGTTTTTTACACTGGTTATTTCCTTTGTTATCATTGCCTGGGTTTATCAGGTGGTTGTAAACGCAAATATCAGCTCACGAGCGTTTCAATTGGCCGCCTTCAATGTTGTATCGGTAATGACAGGCACAGGTTATGCAACCGCTGATTATGGAACCTGGGGACCTTTTGCCGTGGTGTTTTTCTTTTGCATTATGTTTATTGGCGGTTGTGCCGGGTCAACATCGTGTGGCCTGAAAATTTTCCGCCTACAGGTCATCTTCGAGAATGTAAAAGTGCATGTTAACCGCATCATTTATCCCAACGGGGTTTTTGCCGCGCGATACAATAAACGCACCCTGCCTGACAATGTTTCAGCTTCGGTTTTGAGTTTCCTATTTCTGTTTTTCCTGTGTTTCGGCCTGTTGTCCATTGCGCTCAACCTTACCGGTTTGGATAATCTGACAGCGATTTCCGCCGCCGCCAGCGCTATGGCCAATGTCGGGCCCGGTCTTGGCCAGATCGTCGGGCCTACCGGCACCTATGATCAGCTTTCCGACGTTGCAAAATGGTTGTTGAGTTTTGGCATGCTGTTGGGACGGCTGGAATTGTTCACCGTGCTGGTGTTGTTTACACCGGCTTTTTGGCGTGCCTAAGTATTCAGGCTTTCCGGCTTGCCCGCCCCTGCCAAAGCGGCGGTCCGTTCCAGTACCAGTTCAAAAATCGGCGAAGGTCGTCCAAAATGCCAAGAGCGGCGGGCACTAAAATGAGCACCAGAATTGTTGCCACCGCAAGGCCAAAGACCAGGGTTATCGCCATCGGCAAAAGAAACTGAGCCTGCAGACTTTTTTCAAACATCAACGGCGTTAGACCACCAATCGTGGTCAAGGAGGTCAGCAAAACCGCGCGTAACCGGTCGCGAGATCCACCGGTCGTTGCATCATCCATAGTCTCGCCGTTTTCCAGCCGCTTATCTATTTGCGATACCAGAATAATTGAATCATTGACCAGAATACCGGAAAGACCAAGCAAACCAAAAAGGCTCAAGATCGTTATATCCAGTCCCATTACCATATGCCCGGTAACGGCGCCGACAAAGCCGAAGGGGATAATAAGCATTACAATCACCGGTTTGACATAACTTCCAAACATCCAGGCGAGAATGATGTAAATTAACATTAGGGACAAGCCGACGCCGACCATGAGGTCCGTTAGCGTTTCCGTTCTTTCCTCGGAACGACCCTTAAAGGCAAACTCGATGCCGTATTTTCCGGCAATTTGCGGTAATCCGGAGTTTTTGAGTGCGGCCTCGACAGCCAGATTGCTGGTGACATCGGCATTAATTTCAGCCGTGACCGACACCGAAGTCTTGCCATCTCTTCTCTGGATCAACGAAAACCCGGTTTCTTCGCGCAGGCTGGCAACCTCGATAAGCGGCACCTCGCGGCCCTGCGGGCTTCGGATATAAAGCTCCCGCAAAGATTGCATGCCGGAACCAATATTATCTTCAAGAACCCGAATGGTAATCTCTTCATCGTCTCGGGCGAAACGCTTGGCGATTGCGCCTTCAAAAGCGTTTCTTACCTGGCGGCCGATAGTTTCCGTGGTGAAGCCGAGTGCTGCGCCACGTGGCGTAACTTCCAGGATGATTTCCTGTTTACCGTATGACAGATCATCTGTTATGGCGGAAACTCCCGAAAAACGCCCCAATAGCTCGCGCACTTCTAAAGCTGCTTTTTTCAAAGTCGCTGTTTCAGCGTTGCTGAGCTGCAAATCGATATCACGCCCGGGCGGACCACCGCGCCGTCCGGTGATCGCAACACGTTCAATCCCCGGAATTTCCGGCACAGCTTTACGCCAAGCTTCTATGATTTCTTTAGTGCGAACGGAGCGTTGCTCAGCGGTGGTAAGCTGCACTTTGATCAGGGCCAGATGGTCGCCGCGATTGCGCTGAGACCGGCCCAAAGTGGTGTAGGTGGTAACAACAAGTTTTTCTTTACCCTGGGTCAACCCGGCTTCGGCCTTCCTCAGGGATGCTTCGATCTGCTGTAAACCCCGCATAGCAGTTTCCCGGGGAGTTCCGGCCACAAAAATCACATTCGCCAACACGATCTCCGGTTCCGGTGTCGGGAAAAACTGAAACTTTACCCGGCCGCTTATCATTATGCCGACCGAGATGATCAAAATTCCAATCGCTGTTGCGACCGTCGTATAGCGCCAGCGATATGTCAGCGCGGAAAATCGGCCAAACCAGTTTTCGCGAAAGGCACTAAATCCGCGGTCAAATTTTTGGCGGAACGCGCGTGGAGTTGAACTCTTGCGCGACAGGCTGTGGCGCAAATGACCCGGTAAGATAAAAAAACATTCAACCAGCGAGGCGATAAGCACGGCAATTACCACCAACGGCAAGGCTGAAATTATATCGCCGATTATCCCGCCGATCATGAACAGCGGCAGGAAGGCTGCCTGGGTGGTCAAGGTTGCCGCCACTACCGGCCCCAACATACGTGTGGCGCCGCGTTCAGCGGCGGCTAAAGCCCGGTCACCGCGATCCCAGCATGTGGCTGTGTGCTCGCCAACAACGATGGCGTCGTCAACAATGATGCCAAGAGTTAAAATCAGCGCAAAAAGCGAAATCATATTGATGGATTGGCCGGTTGCGAGCATCACCGCAAGTGTTGCAAACACAGAAACCGGAATGCCGACAGCGACCCAAAAGGCGATCCGAAAATCGAGAAATAAAAACAAAACTCCCAACACCAGCACCAGACCGCCAAGTCCGTTGCGCACTAGTAATCCGATGCGATCCGACACGGCATCTGCAGCGACGTCATACTTCACTATCTTAAGGTTCGGCGGCAGGGTGGGCAGCGTTTTTTCCAGATATGTGTCGAGAATTTTTGCCACTTCAAGCGTATCGGCCTTTAATGCGCGCTTTACATCAAGACCGATGGCTTTGACGTCGCCCCGGAAGGATATCGGCGCATCCTTATCAAATTTTGTTTCAATTTTAGCAATATCGCGCAGATAGATCTTTTCGCCGCCCGGCAAAGACTTCACCTCGATATGAGATACGGCCCGGGAATTTTCAGTCAGGCCGATGGCGCGGATCTGCTTATCAATAGTGCCATCAAGTGTGCCCGAGGGTAAATCGAGACTGATCTGCTTTATCTTGGTTGCAATGTCGCTGACGGTAAGATCAAGGCGCCGGAGTTCTTCAGGCCGGACGTTCACCCAGATTTCTTCGTCCCTGAAACCCGTCAGATTTACCTGATCAATGCCTGCTTCCAGCAACCCGTCGCGGATATTTTTGGCGTAGGATTTAAGCACGAATTCGGAATAAGGCCCGGAAATGGTCAGGCTTGCCACATCTTCAAAAAACTTGACGTGTTGAATAACCGGCCTTTCGGATTCTTCCGGCAGCGTAGTAACATTGTTGACTGCTGCTTCAACATCCGACAGTGCTGATTGCATGTTGGTGTTGCTCTCGAATTCAAGGTTGATAACCGCGGAACCTTCACGGGCAAAAGAGAGAAAATCACTTACACCGTCAATAAATCGCAACTCGGGTTCAAGCGCTTTTAGAATACTTTTTTCAACATCATCAGGGCTGGCGCCCGGCCAGACGACACTGACAACGATGACTGGAATTTCGACCGAGGGGAAAAACTGTGTTTTGAGTTTTGTTAAGGCAAAAACACCCGCCGCAATCAATATAATCATCAAGAGGTTGGAGGCATTGCGGTGACGGGTAAAAAAACTCACTGCGAAATTTGATTTTGGTGCTTTTGCCATGTTACTTCACGCTGACCAACAATCCGTCAGACGGGGTCGACAACCGGCTGGCCAAAACCTGTTCGCCGGTTTTAAGATCGCCGCGGACAAGCACATCAGCACCGGAATATCCAACGAGCGCCACCTTTTTTTCAATCAACCGCCGATCTTTGATAAGATAAACAAAATTGCCGTCATACAGAGAAGTCTCCGGCAACCGGGCGACATTTTTATAGGTCTGGTCTTTAACGTGAATTTCTACAAATGCGCCGGTTCTCAACGGCGTTTTTACGGTTGAAAGATCAAGGCGGGCAAAAACATCGACACCGCCAGTGTCGGCGGTGATCTGGGCGCTGTGCCTGTCGATTTTTCCGATATAGGTTTTGGCGGTCTGTCCCACCCGCCAAACAACGCGAACGGGCCGGCCAATGACCGTACCTTCCTCAGCAAGAATGCGGCCATACTGTCCATCGGAGAGGCTGAAGCGGACATCAACCTGCTGACTGTCGATGAGAGTTGCGACACGATCGTTGACACCGACAAAGCGGCCAAGCTCGCCGCTAACCTCAGAAACAAAAGCATCAAAAGGCGCTGAAAGATGGGTGTTGCGCAACGCGCGTTCAGCCCGGCGAACCGATGTTTTCAGACGTTCTATAGCGGCCTTCTGCTGGCTGGCCCGGGCGCGTTCTATTTGGATATTACTGGTGCGTTGAGCTATTGCCTGCTGGCGTTGCGAAACGATCAACTCGCGGTCGTCGACGCCTTTTTGCGAGATTGTTCCTTGTTTTTTCAATTTGGCTGCGCGTTTGAAATCCTTTTCGGCAATTTTCAACTGATCACGCGCAACCCCAAGTTG
>JAJFHR010000301.1 GCA_021775515.1 Hyphomicrobiales bacterium
AAAACGCCGATCTATATTGGGCCAGTTGTTTCACGCGCTTGGCCAGGGCTGCATTAAGGCGCAAACCCAAATCTTCTATTTCCAGTTTCGATTGTTGCTGCGATTTTTCGGCATCACCGAGTGCCGAACTGATTGCTGACAATTGCCGCCGAAGCGCAGATATCTGCTGGTTTAAAACTTCAATCTGGCTTAAGGCCTGGGATTTGCCCCTGCGTTCATCATTTAATGAGTTTGTGACATTTGATAAGCGATTTTCACTGTCTCTTCGGTCATTTTTGTTGAGCACGATGATCTGTTGCAGCTTGTTTCGTTCAAATTGGGCCGCTAGCAGATTTTTTCTCAAGGCAGCTATATCGGCATCCAGCGATCCTTTAACCCCCTGTTCCAGGGACAGCAGTTCACTTAGCTCGGAAACCCGGGCTTGAAGCCGGGACAATGCCGTATCTCGTCCCGAAATCTCCCGAGCCAACAGAAACTGGGCGAGCATAAAAATTGACAGTAGAAAAATGATGACAAGCAACAACGTTGCTATGGCATCCACAAATCCAGGCCAATAATCGGCTCCAATCTGCCTGCTTCTGCGCCTAGCGGCTAAAGGCATAGGGCATAATCCTTATAAGTTCACGACCGCGGCTTTTTCTTTTTGGGATTGTTATCCGGTGCTTTGGTCAGGGAGCTGTCCACCATTTGCTCCAATACTTCTTTCAATTCCACCTGCTGGTCGGCTTGGGCCTCTACCCAATCTCTGATGGCTTGCTGCTCATTGCGCATCTGGGTCACGAGTTCATGAATGCCAACAGCAAGTTCGCTCAAGGTATCCTGATCAATGTCTCCAGAAGGTTCGGCTGATTGACGTGTAGATCCATCAAGCCGCTCGATGCTGTGTTGCATATCTTGCAAGGTAAGCCTTAACTGGGCGGGAGAGATGCCGGCCTTGGCAGTGGCTTCACCGTCAACGGTCGAGATGTCGGTAACCGTGGACAGCCAGTCTTCAAGGTCGGTGTAAAACCGGTTTTGGGCCTGTGATGTCTGCAAATCGAGAAACCCCAAAACAAGAGAACCGGCCAGCCCGAATAAAGAAGATGAAAAGGCCGTGCCCATGCCTTGCAGTGGTGCTTCGAGACCGGCGCGAAGTTCTTCAAAGATAACCCCGCTGTCACTGCGTCCAACATCCAGGGTGCGTATGGTTTGAGCGACTGAATTTATTGTATCCAGGAGTCCCCAGAAGGTGCCAAGGAGGCCGAGAAAAATGAGCAATCCAATTAGATACCGGGAAATATCGCGGGCTTCATCGAGACGGGTGCCGATAGAATCCAACAGTGAACGCATGGATAAAGAGGTTAACAGCATGGGTCCTCTACGCTCTCCCAGCATGGTTGCCATGGGCGCCAATAAAACAGGAGGTGAGGAAAGTTTTAAGCCGGGATCACCAATTCTGAAGTTGTTGACCCATTCAACTTCGGGGAAAATTATCAGGACCTGGCGGAAGCCGTAAAGTATGCCCAACACCAAGATGCCGACTATCAGACCGTTCAATCCGGGGTTGGCGTTGAATGCATTGCCTATCTGGGGAAACAAAATAGCGGCTAAGAAACTGATAATAATTAGGAAAATTACCATCCGCACGAGATAGGTTCGGGGAGATTCTAGGTGATATGGGTCTGCGTGTGACGACATAAATCTGTGCAATTACTTCGCTTGTTGGACGAACAGCCTAACTGATTCACGGGCACCTGCGAAGACAGTCAGTTCTACGTGTTCACGTTTTGCGAAATAGTGGCAGATTTGGGCGGTCAACAAAAGAGGCTTTATTGTCTTTCCGTCACCGGCAAGCGGTGCCGGGCGGGAAATCTTTGAGCGGGAACACATTTGACCCAGAGCTTTTCATTACTCGGATTTCAACAATTTCAGCATTTGCTTGTGCAGGTTGGTATTTCCGGCAAGCACGTTGCCGGTTTGCATCATTGTCGGTTTGTTATTTATATCGGTAATTATACCGCCGGCTTCGCGGACCAAAAGCATGCCAGCGGCAATATCCCAGGCGGAAAGCCCGCGTTCCCAAAAAATATCAAAACGACCTGCGGCCAGCCAGGCAAGATCGAGGGCGGCAGAACCGGTGCGGCGAATGCCGGCAACATGTGGCTGAATTCGAGACAGTTCTTCCCTGAACAAGGCAAGATCACCGCGGCCATGATGAGGCACCCCGCAGCAAACCACACTGTTATCCAGTGAATTGCGGTTGGCCACGCGCAAACGCCAGCGGTCGTTTAAAAATGCACCTTTGCCGCGTTCCGCCACATAGAGGTCGTCGAGTGCGGGGCAGTAAATAACGCCTGCAACAATCTCACCATCGCGCTCAAGGCCGATTGAGGTTGAGAACAAGGGAATGCCGTGAAGAAAGTTAGTAGTACCGTCCAAAGGATCAATTATCCAACGATGAGTCTTGTCTGAGCCCTCAACAACACCTGATTCTTCCATCAAAAAGGAATATCCCGGACGGGCATGTTCGAGTTCTTCATGGATAACTTCTTCGGCGCGTTTATCGGCTGCCGAAACAAAATCTCCCGGTCCTTTTAAGGAGACTTGGAGATTTTCAACCTCTCCAAAATCGCGCATCAGTCCGCGGGCGGCCTTTCGGGCCGCCTGAACCATTACGTTGAGCAGTGCTGATCGGGCCATGGTTCTACCGTTGCTGTGTTGTGGAATTTTTTCCGGGGAAGGTCAATTTACTCGGCGCGGCGGACATAGGTTACTTCGTTGGTATCTACGATGATTTTTTCTCCGGTTGTAACAAACGGCGGCACCATGACCCTGAGGCCGTTCTCCAGCATTGCCGGCTTGTAGGAAGATGCTGCAGTTTGCCCTTTTACCGTCGGTTCTGTTTCGACGATTTCGAGAGTAACGTGTTCCGGCAAAGAGATACTGATAGGCTTGTCTTCATGGAGTTCCACATTAACCTGCATGCCGTCCTGCAAGAAGGCTGCACGTTCGCCAACAAAGTCGGTCGAGAGTTCTATTTGTTCATAGGTCTCCAGATCCATGAAAGTCAACATTCCGCCATCGGCAAAAAGGAATTGAAATTCTTTTTGTTCAAGGCGTACTCGCTCAACAGTTTCCGATGAGCGGAAGCGTTCGTTGAGTTTGGTACCATCAATTAGATTTTTCAGCTCGACCTGGGCAAAGGCGCCACCCTTGCCGGGCTTTACGTGCTGGGTTTTCACCGCCACCCAAAGCCCGTTTTTGTGCTGAATGACATTTCCAGGACGAATTTCATTGCCATTAATTTTCATATGGCCGTGACCTCATAATTAAAATTGTGCCGCAACCTATCAACTCTTCTTGGAATATGCACCTGAAAAGCACAAACTACATCAATTGATCCAGATGCCCGATAAATTGCCGCAATACGGCATACATCAAGGTGCCGCTATTTTTTGGAATTTAGGCCGTATTGCTTTTTCCACAAAT
This sequence comes from Hyphomicrobiales bacterium, assembly GCA_021775515.1. Lineage (GTDB taxonomy): Bacteria > Pseudomonadota > Alphaproteobacteria > Rhizobiales > JAJFHR01 > JAJFHR01. The sequence goes on from JAJFHR010000301.1 coordinate 3,469, forward strand.
CGGCGCGTCGGCGAGCTTCCCGCCGTTCGCCCTGACTTAAAGCCTCGGTCAATTCGTCGAGTTCCTTGTTAATCAATCCGCCGGCTCTGGCAAGCATATTCCACTTAGCGGCCTCAATGAAATCACGTTCTACACCCCGGCCCCGGCGAAACAGCCTGGCCATGCGATTTTGAGCAACCACGTTTCCTTTGTTGGCAGCATAGAGAAGCCACTTGGCGCCAACAGCTTCATCTTTGGCTAGGCCTTCGCCCTTAAAGGACATAAAACCGTAATCAACAGCGGCATCTACATTGCCTTGAACGGCAGCCTTGCCGATCCATTCGGCGGCCTGAATTTGATTTTTTTCCACGCCGCGCCCTTCAGCATATAAAACGCCCAAGCTGTATTGCGCCTGATCGTTTCCCTGTTCCGCTGCTTTTTGAAACCATTCTGCCGCCTTCTCCCAGTTTTGATTAAAACCGTTCACGCCGGTGTTCAAAATTCCCATATTATATTGAGCTCTTACATGGCCCTGGTTGGCGGCCCGTTCGAAATTTAATCGGGCTTTGATCATATTCACCGGGCCGACCCTTTTTGTCATGAACAGGAGGGCAAGTTCAAACTGAGCTTCGCGATGGCCCTTGTCGGCGGCATCGCTGTACCATTTCAACGCCATTTTTGCGTCTTTTCCAACGCCAAGCCCGTTGAGATAAAGAGCACCCAACATGGTCTGGGCGCGCAGGTCGCCGTTATTTGCAGCCGTGAGAGCTTCGCGGAAGGCGGTAGCGTAATCCTTTTTTGCATAAGCCCTGAAAGCCTCACGATAATCCGCAAGGCTGACGGTTGAAAAGACACTCAAAAAAAAGACAAACGCCAGACTTTTCACGGCGATGATGTCACGCAGTTTCACGAGGCTCTTCCACATTCCGCTATCAATTGACCAAGGGCCTTTAGTTTTGCTGCCACATTTTTCTCCGAACACCATAGATCGTTACCCAGGACGAGAAAATCAACGCCAGCTGAAACCAGCGCCCGATTTTTTTCAACCTCGACATAAGCCTGGGCCACGCAGGGTACTTCAAATAGCTCTGTCCACCAACTGATCAGGTTTTCCAGCGGCTGAGTCTCGTGAATTTGGAAATCATCGGGAGATGTCGGATCAAACAGTATATAATCCGCTCCGGTTTCACCCGCAGACATGCATTCATGGCGGTTTAGTGCGGTGGACAAACCGATGATGCGGTCATTTCCCAGTTTAGACCGGGCGTTGCTGTAAGAGGAAATTCCGGAATAAAGATGAACGCCATCGGCGCTGATTTCGCGCGCGAAGGCAACATCTTCAGCAACAATGAATGCGACATTGTGATCGATTGCCCAGCGCATCAATTCCCGGGCAATATCAAAGCTGTTATTGGCCCGCGATGTGTCCTGATCCGGTGAATATAAAACCGCGGAAACATCACTTGCGGCAAAGCTAGCGTCTAACAACTTTATTGTCTTCTCCGGTGGCAGACCAACAGGAGCAGATAGATAAAGTTTGCAGGGAAAATCACTCACCTTGCCCGGCCCCTAACAGATTCTCGCTGATACCAACGAGTATCGGTTGAATACGGCGACTTGTGGGCAGCTAATTTGGCATTGAAGCGGATAAGCGATTTGTCCGGTATAGTCAGGCAGCTGCCTCCAGTGTCGATTTCCAGTTTCCCGTTGTTGCCAAAGCGTTCATGCGGGCCCGGTGGGAAAAGGCTGCCTGGGCGGCGGCGACATTTTCAGCCTTGCCACCCCAAGCTTTTAGCGGCGCCGCCTGCAGGGCGCGACCATATGAAAAACTCAATTGCCAGGGGGTTTCATAACCCTCGTTCATTGCACTAAGACGGGCAGTGGCCTGTTCGTCTGACTGGCCGCCAGATAAAAATACAATCCCCGCAACCGCCGCAGGTACGTGGCGCCGAAAACATCTTACCGTTTTTTCCGCGATTTCATCATCACCAGCCTGGAGGGAACATTTTGAGCCCGATAAAACCATGTTGGGTTTTAACACCGTTCCTTCGAGCATGACGCGTTGCTCATGCAGCGCATCAAACAGGGCCTTCAGGGCCGCCGAGGTGGCCTCAAAACAACTGTTTATGTCATGGCTGCCATCCATAATAATTTCCGGCTCGACAATCGGCACAATTGCGGATTCCTGGGCAAGGGCTGCATATCTGGCCAGCGCATGGGCATTGGCATTGAGGCAATATTGGCTGGGAATACCGGAGCCAATGTTGATAACGGCCCGCCATTTGGCAAATCGGGCACCCAGGCCGTGGTATTCTTGAAAACGTTCGCGCAACCCGTCCAAACCTTCGGTCACTTTTTCTCCCGGACTGCCGGCAAGATCTTTTGCCCCGGTGTCAACCTTGATGCCGGGAATGGCACCGGTCTCGGCGATAACCTGAACCAATGGCGTGCCATCGGCCGCCTTTTGTCTGATTGTTTCATCAAAAAGAATGACACCAGATATATGGTCTTTCATCGCCTGTTCTGATCTGAACAGAAGTTCGCGATAGTCCCGCCGGTTTTGTTCGGTACTTTCGGCGCCAATGCTGTCGAAGCGTTTTTTGATGGTGCCGCTGCTCTCATCAGCAGCAAGAATACCTTTGCCGGAGGCCACCATTTTCTGGGCAATGTCCTGGAGATCTTGTTTATACGCTGTCATAATTTCCTCCAACTGAAATCAATCCACCTTGATATTTATATCACGATGATTGTCAGTTTGTTTCCAATACTTTCACACCGGGTAATTCTTTACCCTCCAACCATTCCAAAAATGCGCCACCTGCTGTTGATACAAACGTGAAGTCATCAACGACGCCGGCATTTTTTAACGCCGCGACAGTATCGCCGCCACCTGCAACCGAACACAGGTGACCGGCTTTGGTCAGTCCAGCGACAATACGTGCAGCCTCGTTTGTGCCCTGATCAAACGGCGGCAGTTCAAAGGCGCCAAACGGGCCGTTCCACACTATTGTTTTTGCGGTGGTAAAAACGTTTTTCAGCTCATTGAGGGTCTCCGGGCCAATGTCGAGGATCATCTCCTCGTCTTCAACCTTGCCAACGTGCAGGGTACGGGAATGGGCGTGAGGTTTAAAATCTTCCGCCACAACCACGTCTAATGGTAAAATCACCTGGGTGTTGGTTTTTTTGGCCGTCTCAAGGGTGTCCAATGCTGTCTCAAGCAACTCGTGCTCACATAAAGACTTGCCGATGGAATATCCCTGAGCTGCGAGAAAAGTATTGGCCATAGCGCCGCCAATGATCAACACGTCGACCTTGCGGCAAAGATTGCCAATGAGATCAAGCTTGGTCGAAATCTTGGCACCACCTACAACAGCCATGAGCGGGTGTTGTGGCTCATGAAGAGCCTTGTTAAGGGCTGAGAGTTCCATTTCCATTGCCCGGCCGGCGGCAGAGGGGAGAAAATGTGCTATTCCCTCGGTGGAGGCATGGGCCCTGTGTGCAGATGAAAAAGCGTCGTTGACATAGATATCTCCCAGGTCCATGAGCCGTTTTACAAATGCAGGCTGGTTTTTTTCCTCGCCGGGATGAAAGCGGGTGTTTTCCAATACCGCGATTTCGCCAGGTTTCAGCTGCTTGGCCGCCTTGAGCGCCTTGAAATCCCGCCAGTCGGTCTGAATAAACTTTACCGGTCGGCCAACTTTCTCGGCCAGCACGGAAACGACCGGTTCCAAAGACATTTCGGGAACCACGGTGCCCTTGGGTCGGCCAAGGTGAGACAGAATGATAATTGCCGCATTTTTGTCGAGCAACTCATGCACAGTGGGCAAAACGCGGTCGATGCGAGTGGCATCGCGAACCACGTTTTTCTCCAGCGGTACGTTGAGATCTACCCGTAGCAAAACACGTTTGCCGCTGACGTCAAGATCGTTCAGGGTAGTTAGTTTGCTCATGGTTTGGGGATCCGCCGGCCTCAACTCGCGCTACAGCAACCCGCCCATATGAACAGCGACATCACTCATGCGGTTTGAAAATCCCCATTCATTGTCATACCAGGTCAAAATACGTACCAGCCGACCATCGACGATTTGTGTCTGGGTCAAGTCA
>JAJFHR010000302.1 GCA_021775515.1 Hyphomicrobiales bacterium
CACAATCAACCCAACGCCCTTCCGCGCGCGCTACCGGCACATCCACCACAATGGAGAACGGATGATTGATGCGGTTACCCGCTATGAAAATCCTCCAAAACCCTCCCAGACGACGGCGCCCTCTGCATCACCATCTGGCAACAAGTTTTAGGTTCCTATTGATTTCATCTACCAATGTGCTGGCATAAAAAAGCAGCTCACCAGATATCGGAAAAAAATTATAAAAACGCAGCAGTGGTATCATGACGGGCAAGATCTTTATAAATTACCGGCGAGGAGACGATCCGGGATTTTCACAAGCACTTTACGGGCGGCTGGAATCACGCTTCAGCACCACTCAATTGTTCATGGATGTAGATTCGATTTCACCAGGGTCGGATTTTGTCCATGTACTCGATGAGCAGGTCGCCAAATGCGATGTTTTTCTTGCCGTTATCGGGCCGGGATGGATAAACGCTACCAACAAAAACGGCGCCCGCCGTCTGGAAAATCCTAATGATTTTGTCAGGATAGAAATAGAAGCTGCCCTAAAGCGCGGTATCCTCGTTATTCCAGTGTTGGTAAATGACGCCGAGATGCCAACTGAAGCCGATCTCGTGGAGTCGTTGAAACCTCTGGCCCGGCGCAATGCCGTTCGACTTACCCATGAACGTTTCCGCTCAGATTGCGACGGCCTCATTAAGGCGATTAATGATGCCTTAGACAAAAACCATCCAATTCAAACAACTCCCGGTGCTCGCCGCGGACACCCCGTCAATCCTGCCACCACTACTGGCCCACCAATCGGTAGAGTTTCATCGCTAACGGGAGATAATCGCTGGTTTATAGGATTGTTGCTGTTTTGCGGTCTTGTTATCGCTGCATCAATTATTGATGCAATCTGGATGTATCGCTAAAGCCAGCAAAACCCGGTCATAAGCCATTGGCGATCACAGGCTCAGCAGAATTGTTGAAAACATGTCGGTTTAGATTGCTAAAGCGGCGAATTCAACGATCGGTTTCAACTTAGACAGCATAACGACCCATAGAAGTTGATTGACGCGGAAATATCAGGTTAGTCTGAGCTCCTATAAAAATTCTGTCGCATCACAACCACAAACTTCTCAACGATGCGCAAATGGGAGGAGATACCATGTTTCGCAAATTTATCCTGACAGCGGCAGCGATTGCGGCGTTTGCCACACCGGCGATGGCAGCCGAACCGGCAAGTTGTAAAACAGTTCGCTTTTCAGACGTCGGCTGGACGGATATCACCGCAACAACGGCGGCAACTTCAGTCGTGCTTAAGGCTCTCGGTTATACGCCTAAAACTCAGGTGCTTTCGGTGCCGGTAACCTATGCATCGTTGAAAAACAAAGACATAGACGTGTTTTTAGGCAACTGGATGCCGACCATGGAAGGTGACATCAAGAAGTATCGCGAAGATGGATCAGTGGAAACAATTGCAAAAAATCTTGAAGGGGCAAAATACACCCTCGCAGTTCCACAACACACTTTCGATGCCGGGCTCAAATCTTTTGCTGACATAGCCAAATTCAAGGACAAACTTAAGGGGAAAATCTACGGTATCGAACCTGGAAATGACGGCAACCGGCTCATCCTCGACATGATCAAAAAGGATGCCTTTGGCCTCAAGGGCTTTGAAGTGGTGGAATCATCGGAACAGGGAATGCTCTCTCAGGTTGCCCGCCTTGCCCGCTCAAAAGGCGACATTGTTTTTCTTGGCTGGGAACCTCACCCCATGAATGCCAATTTCAAGATGTCGTATCTCTCTGGTGGCGATGATTTTTTCGGCCCCAATTTTGGCGGCGCCACCGTTTATACCAACGTGCGAAAAGGGTATGCAGAAGAATGCCCCAACGTTGGTGCATTGCTGAAAAACCTGGTTTTCAGCCTCAAGATGGAAAACGAGATCATGGGGTCAATTCTCAATGACAGCGTGGAACCTGACAAGGCAGCAACTGCCTGGATCAAGGCAAATCCAGCGGTACTGGATAAATGGCTGAAGGGTGTAAAAACCAAAAGTGATGGCGATGGACTGGCCGCGGTTAAATCTGCTTTGGGCCTCTAGGCTGCACAAGCCAAATATTCCGGCTGCTGAACTTCACCAAGCTGGCAACAATAAACTGCCTGGCGGGCTCAACAGCCGGAAAATTGAGCCTAACTTCCTCCAGAAAGGCGGGCAGGAGCCATGGATTGGCTAACAGAAAATAAAATCCCGCTAGGGCGTTGGATGAAGTTTGCCGTTGACGGCCTTAATGACAATGCCGCCGGTTTTTTCGATGCGATTTCCTTCGCTCTGTCGTATCTGATTGAAGGGTTGATCGCCAACCTGCTGTGGGTACCTCCTCTCGTTCTTATTGCCATCTTTGCCCTGCTCGGCGGATATTTTCGACGCAGCTGGGTATTGGGCATTGGCATTGCCTTGTCTTTGCTGCTGATCGTCAATATGGGCTATTGGAAGGAAACGATTGAGACACTAGCACTTGTCGTTTCCGCCACAGTCGTCTGCATGTCGGTTGGTGTACCTCTTGGCATACTCGCTGCTCACCGGCCATGGCTTGAATCGGCGCTGCGACCTGTTCTCGATCTCATGCAGACCATCCCGACTTTTGTCTATCTTATTCCCACGCTTATTCTTTTCGGCCTTGGTGTCGTCCCGGGACTAATATCGACGGTGGTATTCGCCCTGCCCGCGCCCATTCGCTTGACAACGCTGGGCATCAAATCAACGCCAACGGACCTTATCGAAGCCGGCAAGGCATTCGGCGCAACCCGCCGCCAGTTGTTGATGAAAATCGAATTACCATTTGCCATGCCAACAATCATGGCCGGTTTGACGCAATGCATCATGTTGTCCTTGTCAATGGTGGTGATCGCAGCGTTGGTCGGCGCCGATGGGCTCGGCAAACCGGTAGTTCGCGCCCTCAATACGGTAAATATCGCCCGCGGGTTTGAAGCTGGGCTAGCCATCGTTATCGTCGCCATCCTGCTTGATCGGGTGTTCCGCCACACCAAAACCGGGGGTGGAAAATGACGCTTCAGGATAATGGTGAAAAACCTGCCATTAGTTTTGAAAATGTCGACATTGTATTTGGTGACATGCCGAAACAAGCGCTGGATTTGATCGACCAACACAAAAGCCGGGATGAAATTCTGGCAGCCACCGGACAAGTTGTCGGATGTGCCGGTGTTAGCCTTGAGGTGCAGCGTGGAGAAATTTGCGTTCTCATGGGACTTTCCGGCTCCGGCAAATCAACCTTAATGCGGGCCGTCAACGGGCTAACCCCGGTGGCGCGCGGCAGAATATTGGTCACGACCGGCAATGGTGCGGTTGATGGTGTGGTTGATGTTGCATCCTGCAGCAAAAAACAATTGCGGGAAATACGCCGTGACCGCTGTTCAATGGTGTTTCAGCAATTTGCCTTATTACCGTGGCGAACGGTTAAAGAAAACGTCGCCTTCGGCCTCGAGATTCGCGGCACCGCCACGGTAGAAATTGACAAAATCGTCAAGGAAAAACTCGAAACAGTTGGCTTATCACAGTGGGCAGATAAACAGACAGACGAGCTTTCAGGTGGCATGCAACAACGTGTCGGCCTGGCCCGTGCTTTGGCCACGGATGCGGATATTCTGCTAATGGATGAACCTTTCTCCGCCCTCGATCCGCTTATCCGCTCCAAACTTCAGGATGAATTGATTGACCTTCAGGCCGAGTTAAACAAGACCATCCTGTTTGTAAGCCACGACCTAAGTGAAGCCATAAAAATTGGCCGCCACATTGCAATTATGGAAGGCGGCCACATTGTCCAGCATGCCCGGCCCAGCGAGATTATCGCCAATCCGGCAAACGATTATGTTGCAGAGTTTGTTTCGCACATGCGCCTGGCTGACCCTTAAGCCAAGACTATTTATCCCCCACCAAAGATATACCGGTGCTCGCCAGAATGATTATCTAGGCTTCGGACCGATTAGTCCGGTAGGATGCAGCGACTGGTTTGAGCCCAAAGTGACCGGTGCTGCAGTGAGCATGAATGTCAGCTTCTGAATTCACGGTAATGTAGTGGCGTAATCAAACGAGGCCTTGCCAAGGGCAAGATTCACGGTGTTCGCTCAGGTCTGTCGCGCCCGTTGTAGGGCGAGGGTGTTCAGGGCAAAGACATCTTTGTTGACATCATTCGATTGACCGAAAGTATCACCCTCAGCTATGGCGAACACGCCATCTGCCTCAATTGCTGAAAGTCCGTTGATCCAGCCCGGCATATTTCAGGTGTGGCGTTAACCTCCGATTGACCCCGATCAAAGCGCGAATCAAAGCCACGTGTTCTCGTGTTGCACACACCAGCAAAGCATTTCGCCAGCTCCTCCGGCACAACGCGAGGGAACAGAAATGACCGAAGACCATCCTAACGTCGCGCTATTGAAGCGTCTTGATCTGCGCAATCTCGCGGCATCGAAGGGTCTGATCGCTGACGATGTCGTCTGGCACTACGCCAATCCCAACCTGCCTGACATGCAGGGGGATTATGTCGGATTGGACGGCGTCCGCTCTTTCTTCGAGGCCATCGCCCAGAGGTCCGGTGGGACGTTCCAGATCGATCCCATGTCGGTCACACCCGTCGGGAACGAGTTGGTTGTCGTGCAGTCACGAAACACGCTGGTATTCGAGGGCCGCTCGGTCACCGTGGACGTCGTGGTGGTGTGGCGCATCGTGGACGGGCGGGTTGTAGAGGTTTGGGACATCGTCCCGGGCGATCCGAAGGAGATACAAAATGACTGACGCTGAAAAGACTTACTGGGACGCCATCGTCATCGGCTCGGGAATGGGTGGAATGGCCGTCGCCGCCGCGCTGTCGAAGGTCGATAACAAGGTGCTCCTGCTGGAGCAATACCAGACCCTTGGCGGCCTGACGCACAGCTTTTCCCGCGAGGGGTTCACCTGGGATGCGGGCATCCATTACCTGAGCGGTATCGCCCCGGGCGATCGCGAGCGCGACATTCTGGACTGGCTGTCCGAGACGCCGATCGAATTCACGTCGATGGGGGCCGTCTATGACAACCTTCATATCGGCGACGCGGCCCCCCTGTCATTGTCCCGCCCCTATGAGGCGCAGGAGCGTGATCTCAAGGACCGGTTCCCGGGTGAGGCAAAGGCCATCGAAGCCTGGACCGCCGCGCTCAGGGAAGGCCGCGAGGCGATGCACAAGATTTCCCCGACACGCGCGATGCCTGAAATTCTTGGCACCGCATTACATTGGTGGAATGGCCGCGCCATCGAACGCTGGTGCGGGAGGACGACGCAGCAGGTGATCGACGAGATCACCGACAACCCCGAACTGGCCGCCGCGTTCGCCGCGCAATGGTTCGACCATGGCGGCAGGCCCAGCAAGGCGAGTTTCGCTATGCATGCCCTGATTTCCGCGTCTTACCTGATAAGTGGGTCCTGGTATCCGGTGGGGGGCGGCGCGGCCTTTGCCGAACATATCCTGCCGACGATCGCGGCTGGTGGGGGCGAAGCGAGGGCAGGCACCAGAGTTGAGACGCTTCTGTTCGAGAACGACCGGGTTGTCGGTGTGCGGACGGCGGATGGAGAGGAATTCAGGGCCGATGTGGTGATCTCAGATATCGGCGCGCGCGAGACCGTGAACCATCTGCTTCCCGAAGGCTGCGGACATGAGGACTGGATCGAAGAGATTCGGTCTCTCTCGCCTTCGGTTGCGCATTTCAGCCTGTTCCTGGGCTTCGAGGGTGATGTCGAGGATGCCGGAGCGACCCGCTCGAACCACTGGATATATCCGACAGGAAAGGTCGACGCCCTCTGGACGGACGCGCCGGATAGTCCGCCGCCTGGCTTTTTCGTTTCATTCGCCTCGATAAAGGACCCCGGCCATGACCCTGGGCCTTCGCGGAAACACGCCGGAGAGGTGGTGGCCTGGACCGACTGGTCGACGGTGGAGAAATGGGCCGACATGGACCCCGGCGCACGCGGCGATGACTACCGGTTGTTTAAGGCCCGGGTCGAGGAGGTGATGTTCGCGCAGTTCGAGGCTTATTTCCCGGAACTGGCCAAGCTAGTCGTGCTCCGCGATCTTTCGACGCCACTTACGATCACGGCGATCACGGGGCATCACCGGGGCGCGTTCTATGGGCTGGACGTCACGCCCGAGCGTGTCACCAGCGGAGCGCTGCAAGCCAAGACGCCGGTCCCGGGCCTATTCCTTGCCGGTCAGGACGTTGTGAGCCCCGGTATACCCGGTGCGCTCTGGGGCGGATTGTTGGCCGCGGCAAGCGTCGACCCGAAGGTGTTTCGGCAACTCCCCGGGTAGGGGGCGAGAGGACACGACATATCATTATCCCACCGTCGCGATGCTGACTTTCGAGCAACCAAAACGAATGCCCGCTTCGTCCCGCGTTTCGGTCATTGGCAATTTCTTGGATTTAAAACTCCTCTAAGGCGTGATTCAAGTATGCTGGAGGACCTGGCTATGTCTGATTGCTATTGGCTCACCGAGACCCAACATGCGCCTGGCTGAGCCTTAAGCCAAGAACATTTATCTCCCGCTAAAGATATATCTGTGTTCTCTGCCATGATTACCTAAATATTATCTAAAATTTAAGTCGTATTTTCAAAGTATTTGACCATTCAGTTTAGTCATATATTCGAAAATTAATGCTATAAATTGAATAACACTACATCTAATTAAAGCATTTTCGACAATCGGGAAAGCAAGCGGCGATGAAAATAAATATACGTGCATTGACAATATGCATCGTGTCATCACTCACGATGACGGCGTGTACCTCATTGGAGAACATGAGGCTGGAGGGGGTAAAAACCGTCAAAACAACCGAACCCGTGGCATCCTATTCACCGCCCCTGCAGGCTCCCGATACCACCCAGGCAATAAACATTCCTGGTGATGGTCCGTTGATCAAAGCTCAAGGTTATTTTCACCGCGAAGAATATGGTCTTGCTGAAAAATATTTTCGCCAAGCCAGCGAAGAAAACCCTAAGAGTTTGGATGCCTGGCTGGGACTGGCGGCCTCCTACGATCAACTCAAGCGGTTTGAACTCGCCAACAGATCTTATAGAAGGGCCATCAAAATCGGGGGTCGCACTTCTACCCTTCTCAACAACTGGGGATATTCATACCTCCTTCGCGGCAATGTCGTCGAGGCGCGTAAAAAGCTATTGGCGGCCTACGAACTTGAGCCCAAAAACAAAGCCGTCAACGCCAACCTTGATTTGCTGCGCGAAGGTATCAAACGCAACCGGCGAAAACGAACGTAACCCCCTAACCAATTCCCTAGTCTACAGCATGCCGACAAAAGAAACGCTTGAGAAACTTCTCAAGCGTTTCTTCTTTGGCGCTAGATGTTGTTATTTTGGTTGCGGTGGCGACGATAATCGATCAAGCGATTTTGCCAAGCGCACCAGGCTCATGAATTCACTGCGATAGCCATAAGCATCCGGCCCGCGTCCACTGTCCGCCAACTTCAAAATACGATCATAGCCGTAATCTTCCAGAAAGCTGACACCGCGCAATTTTTGACCAAATGCTGCAACACTGGCAGCAAAGCGCATGTCATTTGACAATTCCGCTGTGTTTTTACGCTCCATAGCCGAGGTAATCGGAACCGTGATAAGCTTGCTCTTGTTTTCTTTGGGCAGCTTATAACGCATTTTCAAGAATGCGTATTCGCCCTCAAAGGCCTTGCCCTCAACCGGTTTGGACTTTTGATAACGCAGATCGTCAATGAACTTTTGAGCGCTGCCGGCAGGAGTTATTTCATAAATCGCCGTGACCGTATGGCCAGAACCGATATCACCGGCATCAACCTTGTCATTGTTAAAATCTGCACGTTTAAGCGCACGCGTCTCATACCCGATCAGGCGATAATCAGAGACCGCATTGGGATTGAATTCGACCTGAATTTTAACATCTTTGGCAATGGGAAACAGCGTTGAACTCGCTTCTTTCACCAACACCTTTTGGGCTTCTTTCAGATTATCGATATAGGCCGCAGTCCCGTTGCCGTTTTGCGCCAGCGTTTGCATCAAGGCATCATTGTAATTGCCTTGGCCAAACCCTAGGACCGAAAGGAAAATTCCGCTTTTACGTTTCTTTTCAATATAGGTCTTAAGTTCGTCAATATTTCTAAGACCGACGTTGAAGTCACCGTCAGTTGCCAGAATTACCCGGTTGACGCCTTTTTTATCAAACGATTGCCCAGCCAGCGCATAGGCCTGCCGACGGCCTTGAGCGCCCGCTGTCGATCCGCCCGATTGCAGGCGGTCCAGAGCCCCCAGTATCTTATGTTTTTCCGATACTTTGGTAGGTTCAAGAACCGTACCAGCGCGCCCGGCATAGGTAACAATCGATACTGTATCGTCTTTATCCAACTGATCAAC
>JAJFHR010000303.1 GCA_021775515.1 Hyphomicrobiales bacterium
ATGATGGCGATAAAGGCGACACTCAGACCAGCCACCATGCCGCGACCGGTATCAGCCTTGGTCAAAGCGATATATACCTCCTGGCCAAGATCGCGCGTGCCGACGAGGGCGGTAATTACCAGCATGGATAGCGCCAGCATAATGGTTTGGTTAAGACCAAGCATGATCTCCGGCAGCGCCAGTTTGAGTTTAACCTTGCGCAGCAGCTGGCCCTTTGTACAGCCCGACACGATGCCGGCCTCAATGAGTTCTGGATCAACCTGGCGAATGCCATGGGCGGTATAACGAATGGCCGGAGCTAAGGCATAAGCCACAACCGCAATCATGGCGGAAAAGTCACCCACCCTGAACAACATTACCACCGGCATGAGATAGACAAAGCTGGGCAGGGTCTGCAGGGTATCGATAATTGCTTGTACCGCAGGCCACAATCGTGGCTTTTCCGCTGCCATTATGCCTATGGGCATGCCGATGAGTGCGGCAATAACCACGGAGATACCGCAAAGATAAACCGTAATCATTGCCTTTTCCCACAAGCCAACCATCACGATGAACAGGCTCAAGGCCACACACAGGCCCGCCAGTCTCATGCCGCCCAAAGACCAGCCGGCCAGGCCGAGCAGGGCGACCACCACTGGCCAGGGAAGCCCGAGCAACAGCCGTTTAAACGGGATCAGAACATTGAGCAGGAGGGCCGTTTTAAATCCTTCCAGTTGATCGTAAAAGTTGATGTTTATATATTTGACCATCCCGCTCCAGTAGGTTCGCGTAGTGACCGTCCAGCTTTCCGGATAGGTTTGAAACAGACCCCAGACAAGACCAAGAAGACCAGTTGCAAATACAATGGCAAGGCAGGCGAGCGTATAGGGATAACGCTGAAGAACTGACGCCTTTTTTTCCTCATGGTCCCGTGGAGGTTTTTTGGCGAAGGCCTGGCTGAGGCGATCAAGTGCAACAGCTAAAACGACGATCGCAAAGCCGCTTTCGATGCCAGCGCCAATATCAAGCCGGCGCAATGACGACAGCACATCAAAGCCAAGTCCGCCAGCGCCAATCATCGAGGCGATAATCACCATATTAAGTGACAGCATAATGACCTGGTTTACGCCGACCATCAGGCTTGGCATGGCCGAGGGTATCAACACTTTCCAGGTCATTTGCCGCCTGGTGCAGCCGATCATATTTCCCAGATCAACCACGTCCGCCGGCAGGGAACGCAAGGCAAGAATGGTGATGCGCACCATTGGTGGCATGGCGTAGATAATGGTGGCAATGATGGCCGAAACCGGCCCGAAACCGAACATGAATAAGATCGGCACGAGATAAGCAAAGATCGGCACCGTCTGCATAAGATCGAGAACCGGAGTGATCAGTTTTTCAAACCATCGCCATCGATACCCCAGCAGGCCCAACAGCAGCCCGCCGCCGACACCAAAAGGCACCGCGATCATAATCGATGATAGGGTAATCATCGCACTTTGCCATTGGCCGAAAACCGAAAGATAGATAAAACAGGCTCCGGCCAGTCCGGCAAGTTTCCAATCGCGGGCATATCGGCCAAGAGCAATCATGATTGCGATGGTGGCGATCCAGCTAAATGGCGGCAGAATCTGAATTGCATCAGAACCCTGGCCCTGTAAAAATCCGGTAGACAAGATGCTGCGTGTCAAAACGAAGGGAAGGTTAATCACCCAGGCGATGCCGCGGGTAAACTCGGTAAAGGTAAAAACACCGAACGAAGCCTCGTTGACCAGCCAGTCCATAAAAGCCGAGATGTCATTTTTTAACGTCCACTGCCAGGATCGGGGCAGTTTAAATGCCCAGGGCGCGTAGGGTTTGCCATAGGACCAAAAGATAACACTGACCAAAAGTGTGGCTGACCAGATGCGGACCATCGGCTTTTTTGACCAGGATGTTAGTGTGGACCCCATATGACTAACTTTTCACCAGCACGTTAAAAACATCTTCCCGGCTTATCAGCCCAACCCTCTTATTCTCCCTGTCGGTGACGACAAATGGTTGGGAGGCATTTTTCAGCTCTTCGGCAATATCGATAATCTTCGCCCTGCCATCTACTTTGCCGCCATATCCGCCGGCCGGCGCGCGTTTGGGCACCGGGGCCATAATTGCACTTACCGACAGAACCTTGGCGCGCGATACATCACGGGTAAATTCGGCTACATAATCCGTCGCCGGATGCATCACCAGTTCTTCTGGCGTGCCAACCTGGTCGATGATGCCGTCTTTCATAATGGCAACGCGGTCTGCCAATCTGATGGCTTCATCAAAATCATGGGTGATGAAAACGATGGTTTTGCGCAGAACATTCTGGATGCGTAAAAACTCGTCCTGCATTTCGCGGCGAATTAACGGATCTAGCGCTGAAAACGGCTCGTCGAGAAACCACAGCTCAGGTTCAACCGCCAAGGAACGGGCAATGCCGACGCGTTGTTGCTGACCCCCTGAAAGTTCACGCGGATAGTAGGCTTCCCGGCCGCTTAGACCAACCAGCTCAATTACCTCAAGAGCGCGGCTTTCGCGCGTGCCGCGGTCCAGGCCCTGGACTTCCAGAGGGAAAGCCACATTTCCCAGGACTGTAAGGTGGGGCAGTAACGCAAAATGCTGAAATACCATCCCCATTTTATGGCGTCTTATGTCAACCATCTCGCGCGTGCCCGCACTCAAGAGATTGAGACCGTCAAACAAAATCTGTCCCGTAGTTGGTTCGATAAGTCTGGACATACATCGCACCAGCGTCGATTTCCCGGAACCTGATAGGCCCATTATGACAAATATCTCGCCTTCCCGCACCGACAGGTTTATATCGCGAACTGCGCCAATGAGACCGGCCTGCTGCAAAGCGTCTTCATCAGGAGAGGGGTTGGTTGAACTGAGAAAAGTTTCAGCGCCTGTACCGAAAAGTTTCCATACTGATTTGCAAACCAGTTTGGCCGGTAGTTCTGACATGTCGCCTCATTTATGTCTTCACCCGCCAAACAACAGTAGGCGCCGGTGGAGCCAGGAGATAGTAAGGTAATCGGTGAAGGGAATTGTCAATCAACAATTCCCTTCACACCTGAAGTTACGCCACCTGTTCGATGGCGCGGGAGGTTACTTAATCCATGCCTGCCAGGTAGCGGTATTGGCATCAATCCAGCTTTTGACTACGTCGTCGATCTTCTTGCCGTCGAGATCTACGGCTGAAACCATGGCGCCCATAGCCTTATTATCAACCTGGAAGTTTTTGATAGCCTTGTGGGCACCCGGCCATTTGTCTTTCAGTCCGGCCCAGGCGACTTTCCAAATTGGCCCGCGCGGTTTGCCGCAATCATAAGCAGCGTTCGGATTGGAACCCCACTTTGGATCAGAATAACATTCTGCGGTATATTCCGGAAATTTTACCCACTCACCATCAAATTTAACCGGCGCCCAATGCGGAGCATAGACCCAAAGCAAAATCGGAGCTTTACGCTG
>JAJFHR010000304.1 GCA_021775515.1 Hyphomicrobiales bacterium
CCGACCCGGTCGTAAACAGCATATTGAAACGGCACCCAGCTTTCCTGGACAAGCCGGCATTTCATGCCAAGCTTGGCGGCAACAGCGGCTACCTGACGGGTGTGATTTGATTGAACGCCACCGATTGACACAAGCGTATCCGCACCTGCGGCAATGGCATCGGGTACAATATATTCAAGTTTACGCAGTTTGTTGCCACCAAACGCCAGGCCGGAATTACAATCCTCGCGCTTGGCAAATATTTCGACATCGCCACCAAGATGCGCCGACAGCCGAACCAGCTTTTCGATAGGGCTCGGGCCGAAAGTGAGTGGATACCGGTCAAATTTTTCTAACATCTTAGCACCTCGCAATGAAATTCAGATCGACACAACTTAACTCAAACGCTATGAAAGGTGCTTTCTTTATCATTCAGTTTTTCTATGGGAATTTTATCTAACCTGGATAATTTTGGAAAATTCTTTTGGTATTTTTATAATTTACGAGGATATCTTCCATGCAGAATTTGCTTGATCGAACCGACCGCCAAATACTTAAATTGCTGCAAGGCAATGCCAGGCTGACTAATGCCGAACTTGCAAAAATGGTCAATGTCAGCGCGGCTACATGTCACCGCAGAACCCAGAGGCTTTTTGATGAAGGGTATGTGCGCGCAGTTCGGGCCGATGTAGCCCCCGAGCGCGTCGATCGCGGCACCTTAGTCATCGTCGGTGTTGTCCTTGACCGTTCAACACCACAAAGTTTTGCCGAATTCGAAACCGCGATCAAAAAATTCGCCTCGGTGCTCGACTGCCATCTCGTAGCAGGAGATTTCGACTATTTTCTTAAAATCAGGGTTCGCGATGTCGCCGATTTTAAACAAGTGCACAGTGAACAGCTTCTGACTTTGCCAGGTGTCAGGCAAACACGCACATTCTTCGTCATGAAAGAAGTGATCGATAATGCTGCGCTCGAATTTTAAGCACTGGCGTAATCTCGACTTGCTGTCTGCGGCAAGAAAATATAAACTCTACATGAGCTATAGATTTGTAAGGGTTTTGTTATGTTGTCGATCGGCGACCTATCGCGGCGGACCGGGGTCAAAATCCCCACCATCCGTTATTATGAACAGATGAACCTGATTGAGGCGCCTGAGCGCTCAGAGGGCAATCAGCGGCGTTATTTTCCTAAAGAATTGGAGCGATTAGCCTTCATCAAACACGCCCGGGATCTGGGAATTTCAATCGAGGCGATCAGGGAGTTAATCGACCTGAGCACTCATCCCGAAAAACCCTGTGCTGATGCCAACCGCATTGCTAAAGAGCACTTAGCCTCGGTCAGAGAAAGAATTGCAACCCTAAAGCGGCTTGAAACTGAATTGGCCCGAATTGCTACCTGTTGTGATGCTGAAAATGTCGGCGATTGTTATGTCATTCGTGCCTTATCCGACCATTCCCTGTGCGAAGATGAACATTGATCTCATCGGTTATTTTCCTTGCCGCCATTTCTGAATGCGGTTGTTGCCAAAATCCGCAACATAGAGGTTGCCATCACCGTCGAGCGCCATTGCAATCGGATACATGAATTGCCCCGGCCCGCTTCCCTTGGCACCAATGCTGGTCAAAAAAGTGCCATCAGCCGAAAATTTCTGTATCCGGTGATTGTAAAAATCAGCAACAAAAACATTGCCTGAATTATCTGTGATTATGCCGGTTACAGTGGCAAACCAACCATTAAAAGGTCCATAAATATTGCTGGCAAACGGCCCGCCCCATTTATGCGTAAACTTGCCGTTTGAATTAAAAGCCTGGACCCGGTCATTATAACCGTCAGCCACAAACAAACCGCCACCCGGGCCCAAAGCAACATCTGTCGGATAGCCAAAACTTCCCGCCGCAATACCTGCCGTTCCAGTTTTGCCCCATTGCTGAATAAATGAGCCATCAGCCTTAAGGCGTTGAACGCGGTGATTATAAAAATCGGCAACATAAAGCGTACCATCCCTGCCCACCGCAACACCGCCGGGGGCATTAAATTCGCCCGGACCGCTGCCTGCCCGTCCAATTATGCGTTTGGATGAGCCCTGCAAATCAAACACTTGGATACGGTCATTGAAATACTCCGGTACGTATAATTCATTTGCAGAAATCGTCAGGTTCATGGGCCGGCCTAATTCGCCGGGCCCTTTACCGGGACCTCCAAAGACACGCAGAAAACGGCCGCCAAGGTCAAACACCTGAATGCGGCCGTTACGGGCATCCGCCACAAACACTTCTTTGCCTGATATTGCCAGCCCCGTGGGGTCGTTGAATTGACCGGCATCGGCCCCGCGCGTGCCCCACGAATTTACAAACCGGTAGCCAGGTTCCTTGGAAAAAGGCACAAACGCCAGCCAGCCAGCGATAAGAAACACCGGCACAAAAAGGGCCGCACCCAGAACCGCTTTGACAAATATTTTCCGTCTCAACCTTGCTGCCATCAGAAATTAAAACGCATGCCGGCGCGAACCGTATAATTATCTTCAAGAGCTGCGCCGTTCAAATCCTGAAATACCGGGATTTGCACAATCGCTTCGGCGATCCAACGCCGGGTGACATATTGCAGGCCCGGAGCCGCGAACAATTGCCTTCCTCCCGAACTTGCAATTTCCACACCTCCTGCCTTGCTCTTTGCCTGATTAAGAAGGTTGCCCTCGAGCACACCATACAAAAACCCGGGGACAAAATTGCCGAGGTCACGGGGCCAAATTCGGTATTGCAGAGACCCGTCAAGACGTGCTTCATCACCAAATTCAAGGCCGTTGGATTTCGTATTGAGCTTGTAGCTGGCTTGTAAATCAAACTGGTAATCGAGTGTTTGATAAGTGACGATGAGCCCGGCAAACGGATCCCACGACCCAGACCCCAATTGCAGCGTCGCCGGAAGAAGGCCGAGGCTGTCAGCTTGCCGGCTTTTCCCGGTTGGCAGCTTGATGCCTGCAAACGGTGCAATGCGAAAGGTGCGTCCTGGCGCATTATCCTTGAAAACCGTATAGCGGGCAAATAATCGCCCATCGCCGATCCCTGATGTGCCGCGCTTGACCCGCGCCCCACCAGGCAGGGTCACAGCGAGTTTCTTATCCAGCAACGGAAGCACACCAAAAACCGAAAGATCCCCGGTTATCCCGTAACCAAGAACCGACAGGCTGCCCAACACATCTACCTCACGATTGCCCGGGCCCGGGTCGTTGCCAGCCTCTTTATAAAAAACCTGTTGCCGAAAAACATATTCACCTTCAGCAACAGGCAGGGCGGTATTGGAAGTTTGCGGCGCACCCAAAACAACTAAAGTCATACCAAAAAAACAAATACCCGCCATCACCGCTCGGCTGACAACAAACATCAATTGACACTCCTGAGGGTAAAACCTGAGCGTTTAACCGCAGCTTCCAGCTCAACCTTTGAAAGTTTATTGCCTGTGTCAGTTTTGACCTGAATAGTGCCGTTTTTGATATTTGTGATCACCTCGTTGACACCGGCAAGTTTGCGCAATTGCTTTTCGATCCCATAGGAGCAAAACGGACAGGCCAGACCATCAACCCGCAAAGTATAGGTCTCGGCATTGGCAGGGCCTGCGGCAAACCAGAAGGCAACCGCGAGAGCCAACACCGTCAGCAAATTTCCTGAATTGCCGCCAGGTCGGGCGGTTTTCATGGGTTTCATCCGTTTTCCATTTCTTCAATAATTGAACAGGCCTTAAGGCTGCCGCCGCCGGGACAGGCATCAATAACAGCATCCAGTGCATTTCGGATTTGCCTGAGATCTTCGATTTTTTCGTTTACCTCCCGGCGTTTTTTTGTAGCCCGGGCTTGTATCTCGCCACAGTCCACTGACGGGTCGGTTTTAAGCGATAAAAGTTCCTCAACCTCTTTTAAAGAAAACCCCAAATCCTGAGCGCGCCGGATAAATCTGATCTGGCTGACAATCTCTGGCGGATAGGCCCGAAATCCGCCGCCGGTCGGCCTTAGCGGCTGCCTGATTATATGTTGGCGCTCATAGTAGCGAACCGTCTCAACACCAACGCCTGCCTTCTTGGCAATCTCACCAATTTTCATGTATCACCCTTTCCAGTCACGATCACTCTGAATCCCGTACCATAGTACGGTGTCAAGTGACATGCTGGAAGAATTCAACAATTATGAGATTTTTTACCTGCGGAGATAACCGGCCGCTCGTTAGTCTGTCATGGACTAAAGCCGATTAAGCAGGTCTGTTGTCGGGTAAGAATCCGCCGGCAATCCAAGTTTTTTTTGAATAGTTTTAACCGCTTCCCGGGTCCTGGCGCCGATTATGCCGTCGATCTTGCCGACATCATATCCCCGGCGTACCAACAGCCTTTGCAATCGTTTTGTTTGCGCCAGGCTGAGACTGTTGACTTGAGCCCGGCCACGGCTGACCCGGCCAGCACCGGCAAACCGGGAAGCCAAATATCCCGCTGTCGTGGCATAGACCAGCGACTGGTTCCACTCCAGATAAATGTCAAAATTCTCATAGGCTAGGAAAGCTGGCCCATTGCGTCCCATCGGCAACAGCAAAGAGGCGGGCAGGCGATCAGCCTTTAAGGATTTGCCGCTTGGCCAGGTAACACCCCAATTCGCCCATTGAGCGCGCGGATGTTTAATGGCACGGCTGGCCTGATCCCACGGCATGTTGGCGGGAACCCGGACTTCCTGTAACCAGGGTTGACCGCGTTTCCAGCCCTTTGCCTGGAGAAAGTTTCCCGTAGACGCTAAGGCATCAGGCACGCTTTTTAATAGATCGCGCCGCCCGTCACCATCAAAATCCACCGCATAATCAAAATAGTGCGACGGTAAAAACTGGGTCTGACCCAGCTCCCCGGCCCACGGCCCGACCATTTCATAAGGTTGCAAATCGCCGCGGTCGATAATGCGTAAGGCCGCGAATAATTCCCGGCGAAACAACTCCGGCCGGCGGCAGTCATAAGCCATCGTGGCGATTGAATGCAGGGTCGGCATATCTCCGATAAAGGCACCAAAATCGGTTTCCAAAGCCCAGAATGCCACTATTACAGGCGCAGGCACACCATACCGCCGTTTAATTTCGGCAAAGGTGCGGTTATACTTGCGGATTAATTTAGCCCCGCGCTTGAGCCGGTAGTTCGACACCATGCGGCCGGAAAATTTAAGAAATGTCTGGGCAAAAACTCCCTGACGGCGATCCTTGGCAACGATGCTGGGATTATATTTAACCCCGGCCAATCCCTGCCTGATGGTATTACGCGAAATCCCCTTGGCTATGGCTTCCTGTTTAAAATCCGCCAGCCATTGCTGAAAATTTCCCGTGTTTTGACACGGCGCCGCCTGAACCTGAGTTGAAAACAAAAGCACGGCGGCCATAGACGCCCCGATCAATCCCGATAGCCGCATAGTCCCTACCACCTACGATTTAAGTAAAAGCATATAAACCCAATTTAGGAATATGGATCAACAGTGTAAACAAAATGCGAAGCTGGCACCTACTAGCAGCCTCAGCGCCACACCTATACTCGGCAACCGCCTTGCTACTTGAGTCAAAAAAAAGCATCATGCCAAATCAAAAAAATATCGGGCTGAGTGATATGCAAAAAACAGGCAGCAGATGACGGAGGTAATTCCGGCACTGGTTGCAGAAGACATCCACAAATCCTTCGGAACTTTGGAAGTTTTGAAAGGTGTGTCGCTCACTGCCAACGACGGCGATGTCATTTCGATGGTCGGCAGTTCAGGCTCCGGCAAGAGCACTTTCCTGCGCTGCATCAATTTTCTCGAAACCCCTGACAAGGGCCGCATTGTTGTTGGCGGCGAAGAAATCCGCATCAAAACCGACCGCTCCGGGCGGCTTATCGGCGCCGAGCCCAAGCAGATTGACCGCCTGCGCACCCGCCTGGGAATGGTTTTTCAAAGTTTTAATCTGTGGTCCCATATGACCATCGTCCAGAACATCATGGAAGGGCCGGTTCACGTCCTCAACCGGCCCAAAGACGACGTTCGCAACGAGGCCATGGCCTTGTTGGAAAAAGTCGGCATTGCCGAAAAAAAGGACGCTTATCCTTCTGAGCTTTCCGGCGGACAGCAGCAGCGCGTGGCCATCGCCCGTGCTTTGTGCATGAGGCCAAAAGTGTTGCTGTTTGACGAGCCAACCTCGGCTCTTGATCCGGAATTGGTCGGAGAAGTTTTGAAAGTCATCGGCGAACTGGCGCAAGAAGGTCGAACCATGATTGTTGTAACCCACGAGATGGGATTTGCCCGCGAGGTTTCCTCTCAGGCTATATTTCTTCATGAGGGCCGCATAGAGGAACAAGCCAGCCCTGAGGAGCTCTTCGGTAATCCGAAGTCAGAACGCTGCCGCCAGTTTTTGGCAAGCAGCTTGTAAAAACATCAACAAAGGTGCAAAAATCGCTCTTTGTGATGTGTCAGTAAATGTAGAGGGAGAGAACCAATGAAAAAACTAGTAATTTTGGCCGCTGCAGCGGTCTTTGCACTGGCAGGCCAGGCGGTAGCCCAAGAGAAGGTCAGAATTGCCACCGAGGGAGCGTATGCCCCTTGGAATTATAAGGATTCAGCCGGCAACCTGGTTGGGTTTGAACTGGACCTTGCCAAGGACCTGTGCAAGCGCATGAGCGCCGAATGTACTGTTGTTGAGCAAGCCTGGGATGGCATTATCCCGGCTCTTCAGGCCGGCAAATATGATGCCATCATGGCCGGCATGTCGATTACGGCAAAACGCAAAAAAGTCATTTCCTTTTCTCGCGCCTATGCCGCTACACCGGCAAAATTTGTTGTACTCAAATCTAGCCCTAATGCCTCATTCAAGACGATGGAGTCCGATATCGATCTAGCAGAGGTCAGCGACGCGGAAAAAGCATCAGTTAGCGAGCTTGTCGCCAAGTTCAAGGGTAAAAAAATTGGCGTTCAGGTAGCAACCACTCATGAAAACTTCCTGAATGAATACCTTGGCAAGGATGTAACAATCCTGACTTATAAAACTCAGGAGCAGCTCGATCTCGATTTGCAGGCAGGCAGGGTCGATGCCGCCCTGGCGTCCATGAGTTACTGGGCACCATTGCTCAAGGGCGATAAGGGCAAAGACATGGTCGCTGTTGGACCGAATTTGACCGGCGGGCCTTTTGGCGCAGGCGTTGGTGTTGGCATTCGACAGGCCGACGGCAAGCTTGTTGACATGTTCTCCAAGGCCATCAATGAATCCATCGCCGATGGCACAGTCAAAAAACTGGCCATCATGCATTTCGGATTTGATGCCTCGGTTAAAAAATAACCGCTGACAGAACAAACCGAGACGTTTGGCGGGCCGGACGACCAGCCGTCAGACGTCTCGTTTTATGAGGTGTTTTTAACCCCAAAAGCGTATTTTTTACGCCGATAGAGTGTACGTGCATGGACTTATCGTTACTGGTGTGGGGAGACGCTGGTTGGGGCGACGAGCTGTTTTTCGGAGCCTTGATGACGCTTGCCGTGGCCAGCGCCTCATACCTGTTCGGTATTGTCTTTGGCACCGGCTTTGCTGCTATGAAGCTGTCGAAGATCACCGTCCTGCACCTCATTGCCGATATGTACACCACCATAATTCGCGGCATTCCAGAGCTTTTGGTCATCTATCTGGTGTTTTTTGGCGGCGGCGCAGTGTTAAGGGCTGTGGCAAAAGGTGTATTTGGTTATGGCGAGTTTATCGATCTGCCAATTTTTATCACCGGCATGTTATGTATCGGGTTTAGCTCGGGCGCCTATTCGACCGAAGTCATTCGTGGTGCCGTTCTTGCCGTTCCCATCGGTCAAATCGAAGCAGCACGCGCTATCGGCATGTCCAAATCAAAACGGTTTTTCCGAATTCTCGTTCCTCAGGTCTCGCGCTACGCCTTGCCCGGTCTGGGTAATGTCTGGCAATTGACGCTTAAGGAAACATCGCTGATTTCTGTTATCGGCCTGGTGGAAATCATGCGTCAGGCCGACATCGGCGCCGGCTCGACAAAAGAACCCTTTACCTTTTATTTTGCCGCCCTGCTCCTCTACCTCGGCTTAACCTCTATTTCCAACCGCGGGTTCTTGAGAGCCGAGAGCTGGGCCAACCGTGGCGTCAGGGAGATTTAGCTCATGGATTTCGAGCTTATGATTGAATCCTGGCCCAAGCTTTTCGCCGCCATCCCCGTGACTTTATCTCTGGCTGCAAGTTCCATAAGCATAGGATTTATTGTTGCAATCGGAGTTTCCCTGCTGCGCTTGTCAAAAAACCGGCTGCTGTCAAATGTCGCTTACTTTTTCGTCTACCTCTTCCGCTCAACCCCCCTGTTGGTGCAAATATTCCTGATTTATTATGGTTCCGGCCAGTTTAAGGATTTTTTTGAAAGCATTGGGTTGTGGGTGTTTTTCCGCGAGGCATGGTTCTGTGCCATTTTATCTTTGACGTTGAACACCGGTGCCTACACTAGCGAAATCATCCGCGGCGGCATCCAGTCGGTTCCTTTTGGCCAGATTGAAGCCGCAAAGGCGGTGGGAATGTCCAAAGGCCTGTTATTCCGTCGCATCACTTTTCCGATTGCCATTCGCCAGGCCCTGCCGGCCTACGGCAATGAAATCATATTGATGGTGAAGTCCACCTCATTGGCCAGCACCATAACCATTCTCGATATAACCGGAATTGCCCAAAAAATAATTTCAGCAACCTGGAGCCCGGTTGAGATATTCATTATCGCCGGCGCGATTTATCTAACCATCAACTTCCTCATAACCCGTATTGTCCAGTGGCTGGAAATTTGGCTGTCACCACAGCTTTTCCGCGACCGCAAATCCTGGTGGAAATCTCTGCGCGAAAACGGCCAGCAAGCCGCCGAAGTCCAACAGGAATTTCGTTAGGCAAATTTGCGGCTGTTTTAGGATAGCGCTACTCAATTTTCTTGAGGTAATCAAAAATTTTCAGCAAAGGCTGAGGCGTAACAATTCCGTTGATGATCATGACGATCTTGCCGTCTTCCTCATCGAACGCAGCATCTGAAAACGTCATTTCCATACCGGGAAATTTGCGCGGCAGGGTTAGCGCCGCTTTGGGATCGGACAAGGCCCGGCTGATCGCTCGGACAATTTTTCCACGAACGTTACCGCCGGATCTGAAAATACTTATCAGATTG
>JAJFHR010000305.1 GCA_021775515.1 Hyphomicrobiales bacterium
TAACAACGGTAATTTATCGCGCTGCTTCATCGACCCGGAAACATCAATCAAAAATACCAAATTAGACCGCGGTTTCGACATCGGGATGACGGTGTGGCCCTTTATGCCGATATGCACAAGTTTGGTATTAACGTTCCAGGGTGTGGGATAAACAGCAACCGTTGGCTTAAACGGGCGTTCGGCGGTTTCGGCATACGGATAATCATAGGAAAAATAATTGATCATTTCTTCCACCCGCACGGCGTTTTTGTTCGGCAGCCGTCCGTTTTCCAGCGTACGCCGGACAAAGGAATAAGACGCCGTGTCGACGTCAATCGAAAAGGTGGATACCGGTTTTTCTGCAACTAACTGAACCGGGTTGGCAGAAAATTTCTCAAACCTATCGCGCGATTCACTACGCATTCTGGCAGGCATTTCTGGTTGTGAGCCGGTCGAAAACACCCCCCCGAGGCCGGATTTACTGCGGCTGAGAGTGTTGATACCCTTTAATTTCCTCAAGCCGCCAGGGTTCACCCGATTACGGCCGTTTGCAGGTACCGCGCTCTCGGCGGATACCCTCGCTGCATCAGCACTGGATTGAGGCAAAACCGCCGGCGCCGGCGCCGGTTTTGATGCCGGAACGTTCAAACCCGGTGATGGCAGGGCTGCTTGATCCTTCAACGCGTCCTTTTTTATCACAGCCTGATTTTGCGCCTCTTTGCCAGGGCGGTCAGTTTCTCCCTCAACCGCTGAGACTACGGCGGATTTTTTCTCATCGGTCCGGGCAGTAATCCCTTCGGATATGCTTTCATTTTTTTGCACCTGAGATAGTTCTACAGGCGGCGGTGTCTCAGGCGGCGTCAGGCTTGTCGAATACATTAACTGTGCAGCGAGCGGTAAGACAAATAAGGCGGCAACCGCTGTGCCGGCCAAAGTACGATGTTCCATAATCCAACTCCATGGTTTGGGGGTGAAGATGGACATAAGACGCTCACGCACAAAAATTCCTTGGGGTTGAGGCGCGTTTTTTTTCTGAGCCTCCTCAAAGGCCAACATTGACGCCTGCAAAGCCCGCTCGCGCGCGCCCGGCGTGGATTTGGGAACCTCGATATTCTTCAGTTCTGAAAAATCATCATCAATCATCACATCAGCTCTGCATTTCCTGCTTCAAATGTTTCTTGGCTTCATGTATGTGCCAGGAAACTGTACTTTCCGCGCATTTCATTACCTCAGCCGCCTCGCCATGGCTGAGGCCTTCGGCAAAAACCAACAACATGGCATCGCGTTGCTTAGGCGAAAGCCTACGGATTTTTTCCCACATCTGATCTTTGGTCATATCTCCAACCGGATCCGGCCGGTAATCTGCTTCGGCGACCAGCGCTAAAGCTGAGATATTTTCGCTGCGGCGCTTTTTGGCCCGCTGGAAATCCCGCACCACATTTAATGTGACCCGAAAAAGCCAGCTTGAAAACGCGGCATCGGCCCTGAAGCTCTTGATCGCACCGCCAAGCTTAACACACACTTCCTGAGCGATATCCTCAGCGTCTGCCTGATGGCCGCACCATTTGTAGGCTGTGCGATAGATTTTTTCATAGTGGCGCTCGATCAGGCGTGCAAAAGCTGCTGCATCACCAGATACAGCCGCACCCACCAGATCCTGATCGCTTTCGTTTTCCATCGTTCTAAAAATTAGACGCCTGCCACATCAACTTCCTTGGGTAATTTTATTTCTTTTTGCGGCAACTTCACGAATTAACAATCGTGCTGGTGCCAAAGCAATAAGATACTTGGTCTCAACATGTTATAATAACGATCATCAATGAGTCGCTGACAATCGGAGCCCTTTTACCGTGAGACCCGTCGTATTTTCCCTGTTTTTCGCCAGTCTGCTTATTTTTAATTCGAGCGCCTCTTCACAGCCATTGGACAAAAGCAAAATTCAACGCCAGTTTCAGGTATGGCTGAGCGAGAAAATCTGGCCGCAGGCAAAAAAGCGGGGTATTTCCCGCAAAACATTTGACAAAAGTCTCGCCCGCACGGCCCTCAACTGGTCGCTGCCGGGTCTTCGTCCGCCGGGATCCCGCAAACGATCGCTTGATAATTACTCTCAGGCTGAATTCAAAAGCCCGGGCCGTTATCTGAGTGAAAACCGGATTAATCCACTTGTTAAACTCGGTCGCGTGCGTTTGAAAAAATGGCGAAAAACTCTCGATGCAATTGAAAAAAATTATGGTGTTCCCCGCCAGATAATTCTCGCCATATGGGGCGGTGAATCTGGTTATGGCCGCGCCAAAATCCCCTACAGCGCGTTGCAGGTTCTTGCCACAGAAGCTTTCATGGGGCGGCGCAAGAACCTGTTTCGCAACGAACTGATCTCAGCCCTGGTGGTGATACAACAAGGTCATATTCCCCTGTCGCAAATGAAAAGTTCACGCGCCGGGGCTATGGGCCAACCGCAGTTCATGCCGTCAAAATTCCTGGCCTATGCCGTCGATTTTGATGGTAACGGCCGCCGCGATATCTGGACATCTGTGCCCGACACACTGGCTTCAATTGCCAATTTTCTCAAACAACATGGCTGGCAGCCGGGCCGTGATTGGGGATATGAGGCACAAATTCCAAATAAAATTTCCTGCGCTCTTGAAGGTCCCGAGCAGGGAAACACCATCCGCCAATGGGTCAAAAACGGTGTAAAACGCGTTGGTGGAAGACCCTTTCCGTCAAACGAATTGAAGCGCAAGGGTTTTTTACTTATGCCCGCCGGACGCCGTGGCCCGGCATTTATCGCCACCAAAAATTTTTATGTCATTAAAACCTTCAATGAATCAGATCTTTACGCCCTGTTTGTCGGCCACCTTGCCGACAGATACGCAAAAAACCGTCCCCTTGTTGGAAAATGGTCCAAAACCGGCGGATTTTCAAAACGTGATGTTCAGGCAATGCAAGTGCGGCTGGAAAAGCGCCGCATTGATGTCGGCGGCGCAGATGGCCTTGTTGGTTTTAAAACCCGAACCGCGATAGGTTCCTGGCAAAGCCAAAACGGCCTCAAGCCCACCTGCTTTCCTGATGCAGCGCTAATTCGGCGGATCCGTTAGCAAAAAGGCTGAGGGGATCGACTAATCATCACCGCTCCTTCTCATAGCCTCTTCAATCACCTCACGCGCTTCTGCATCGTCCCCCCAACGAACAATCTCAACCCACTTGCCATCTTCAAGGTCTTTATAATGTTCAAAAAAGTGGGAAATCTGCCGACGTTGAATTTCAGGCAAATCTCGGAAGTTATTGATATGATTAAACATAGCCGAAACTCTTTCGCTCGGCACGGCGATGACTTTTTCGTCTTCTCCTGCTTCATCTTTCATAAACAAAACCCCCACCGGGCGGCAGCTAATTACTGCGCCTGACATCAACGGGCGCTGATTGGCAACAAGCACATCTATCGGATCGCCATCACCGGACAGCGTATGGGGAACAAATCCGTAGTTACCTGGATATCTCATGGCGGTGTAGAGAATACGATCGACAAACAACGTGCCGGAGGCCTTATCCATCTCATATTTGACCGGCTCACCACCAAGTGGCACTTCAATTACCACATTAATGTCATGAGGTGGTTTTTCTCCCACCGAAATTTTTTCTATCCGCATTTCTAGCTCCCGAAACAACCAGCCTAATATCGAGGTTGGCGCTGGATAATAAATTACAATTTAAGATCCCGCTTATTCCGCAGGTGCTGGTTGCGCGCCAATCTTATCGCGTGCCCGTTTTTCCAGTGGCCCGACAATCAGCGACATCATCGGCGGGATAATCACCAAGGTAAGTATGGCGGACAAAGATAATCCACCCACCACCACGGAGCCGAGCCCCCTGTATAGCTCGGAGCCTGCGCCAGGCAAGATAACCAGCGGCAGCATTCCGAACACCGAAGTTAAGGTAGACATGAATATTGGCCGGACACGGTTGCGGGTCGCTTCCAAAATAGCGTCATTCACATCCATATTTTCTTCGCGGATATGAAACAAAGTCTGATGAAGAAGCAAAATTGCATTATTCACCACAATACCGATTAGGATTACAAAGCCAAGAAGCGTCAGCATATCAAGCGGTTGATTGTACTTTAAATTAAGCGCAGCCAATCCGCCGACGCCACCAGCGGCCGCCAAGGGCACCGACAACATGATAATCAGCGGATAAAGGAAACTCTCAAACAGCACCGCCATCACCAGAAAAACGATAACAAGCGCAATCAGCAAATCTCTTTGCATAACCTCCCAGGTTGCACTTAGTTTTTTCGCCGTGCCCTGTATTCTGAGCCTGACACCGTCGGGCAGACCTTCGGCTTCAAGTTTGGAAATTATTTCGGTCTTAACAATTTCCAAAGCCGTTTCCAGGGGAATTTTTGCTGCGGGGAAAATCTCCAGTGTCACCGCCTTTACCCGTTCGCGATGGCGAATAACCGTCGGGCCCGAGGTCAGCTCCACTTTGGCAAGTGATGAGGCGGGAAGGACTTCACCCCTTGACGTGACAACTGGCAGGCTGCTGATATCCTGAGTTTCAGCAACACCGTCCCGCGGCCCTTTCAACATCAAATCAAGCCGGTCGTTTCCAACGGTAACTTCGGCAACGCGCATCCCGTCATTAAACACATCGATTGATTGGCCAAGGTCACGCACACTAACGCCGCTGTCAGCCAATCTCACCCGATCAGGCGTCACACGAACTTCGGGGGCACCCAACTCAAGCCCGGGCTTGGGACTGAACTGATTTCCCTCGCTTCGCGGCAGGATTGCAAATATTTTTTGCGCTGCTTTGCCGGCCACTGCCAGAATTGTCTCAAGGTCAGGCCCGGTAATATCAAGCTCAATTTTGCGCGCACCGCCAACACCATGCCCAAACAAAGAAGACTGACCGACCGAGCCAAAAGTTCCCGGCTCGCGGAAAATCGGCGCACTCACAATCGGCGTCAGTTCACCGGCGCGCGCAGGATCAACAGCCGCCGCTCCTAGAATCGTACGCGACCGCGCCGCCACGAAGAAAAACCTTTCAATCTTAGGCGGATCGCCTTCGAGAGTTTTAGTATCTTCCCCTGAAGCCCCGGTAGCCCAATATGGCTTCAGCGATGTTTCGATCCGCTTGGCCATCTCCGTCATTGTTTCAAGATTATATCCAGGTGGTGGAATGACCGCGCCAAACACCAGGTTTCTGTTACCCTTGGGCAGGTATTCAAGTTTGGGTAAATAGGTCCAGGAAATTGCACCGGCCCCCACGGAAACTGCCATAACCACCAGCAGGGCTATAGACTTGCTGTGAAGTACAAGACGTGTATAACCCAACAAAACGGCGACAAATCCGCGGGCAAAATGATCTAGCCCCGGTATGGACCAGCGTTTGACTGCATCCTTCGCCCCCGGTTTACTGCTCAACAACAAACGGCTCGCCAGGGCCGGCAGTACGGTAATTGACGCCAGCAGGGATAATAATACCGAAACTGATATCGCCACAGCGATATCGCGGAATAATTGCCCGATTTCCAGCTTCATGATCAAAATCGGGATGAACACCATGACGGTGGTCAAGGCCGAGACCAGCACCGCCCCCCAGACTTGCTGGGCACCCTTGAAGGCAGCTTCATGGGCAGGAAGCCCTTTTTCTCTCAACCGGTAAATATTCTCAAGAACAACAATTGCCGCATCGACGACCATGCCAACCGCAAAAGCAAGCCCGGCAAGCGAAATGACATTAATCGACCTGCCAAGACCCGCCATGGCGACGAACGATCCGATTACCGAAACGGGAATGACAATTGAAATAATCAGGGTAGCGCGCAACGAGCGCAAAAACAGGATCAGAATGAAAGCAGCCAGTGTTCCCCCCACCCACACATTCTGCTTCACCAGGTCGATTGACGATTTGATATAAACCGTTTCATCGTAAACCTGCTGTAGTTTCAGACCGGCTTTGGGGATTGGGCCCTCGTTAAGTTCCTTTACCGCTGCCGCGATGCCATCCATGGTGGCGATTACATTGGCGCCCGCTTCGCGCCTGGCATTAAACGCCATCGCCTGTTTGCCCAATATGCGGATATTAGATGTTGGTTTTTTATTGGCAAATTGAACCTTTGCAATGTCGCCGACGGTAACCCGGGCCAAACGTCCCGTATTGTCGTCCCTGACCGAGCGCAACACAACATTTCTGATTTGCTCAAGTGTATTTAAATCACCCTGCGTGCGTACGACATAACGGCGTTTACCCTCGCTGATATCACCGGCACTAATTGCCGCATTGGCGCGGCGCAAGGCGGTAACAAAATCAGAGACCGTCAGCCGGTAGCGGGCCAGCAGCGAGGGTTCCACCACCACTTGAATTTCGCGTTCACTGCCGCCATAAACTGCAACTTGCCCTACGCCCGAAACCCGTTCGATCCGGTCCTGAACCGTTTCTTCAACAAAATCGCCATATTCATGGATAGGCTTATCGTTACCTTCCTGCCGCGTGATAATGAACCAGGCGATCGCTGAATCTCCGCCTGCGCGTACGCGCAGGGAAGGTTCATCCGCTTCCTCAGGATAGCCCGTAACCCGGTCCAGCCGATTGGAGACCAACAGCAGCGCCTTATCCATTTGGGTGTTGATATCAAACTCCAGCGTGACGTTCGATTGCCCCTGCTGAGAATCGCTGACAATACTTTTAAGGTTGCTGATGCCCTTCAGCACCTCTTCCTGCTGGTTGGTAATTTCGCGTTCGACCTCGGCCGGAGCAGCCCCAGGCCAACTGGTTTTTATGGAAATAACCGGACGATTGACATCCGGCGTCAGTTGAATGGGAATGGTCTGCAACGCCACAATACCGAACATAACCAGCATCAAAACAGCAGAAACCACCGCAATGGGACGTTCAATCGACGTTTTAATAAGGTTCATGGCGGCAAACTATCCTATTCATCAGATCCGCATTGATACGTCTCTGGGTAAGATACAGTCTCTAATTAATTTTGACGGAAGCCCCGTCCTGTAATCTTTCGTTTCCCCGCACGACGACCGGTTCTCCCTGCTTGAGACCAGAAAGCACCTCAATACGTCCACCGGTTGCCTCTCCCAATTTAACAGTGCGAGGTTCGGCTTTATTATCGGCGACAACAAAAACGAGATCTTTGCTGCCGCGTTTTACGATGGCATCTTTGTGGACGGAAATTATATTACGTTGAACGCCCACCGGCACCAATACCGTAACCGACTGGGCATCGGCAAAACGTTCGGAGGTTCCCGAAAAGTCGGGCTCAAACCTGACCGTCCGTGTCCGGGTCAAGGGATTTTCTGTTGGTAAAATTGCCCGCACCAGCGCAACAAAACTCTGGCCATTATCAAGCGCAAACGAAATTTCCATTCCGGGCTTCATCCCAGCGACACGCAACGACGGCACATCAGCTTCAATTTCCAAGGTCCGATCCGAAATCATATAGACCACAGGATCTCCGACCCGCACATAGGATCCAGCTTCGGCCATTCTCTGTGTGACCACCCCATCATAAGGGGCTCTGATGATGGCCTTGGCCAGGTCTATTTCCTTCATGCGCTTAGAAGCTTCCTTGGTAGAAACCTCTGCTTCGCGCTTTACAACACTGGCGTTCGCTCTGGCGACTTTCTGCTCCCAGTCTTCATATTTAGCCTTGGAAAATGCCCCGGATTTTTTTAAATCCCGCTGGCGTCGAAGTCCAAATTCGGCCAGACGCAAATCAGACTTATCAAAATTAAGTTGCGCTTGGGCCTGGGATAATTCGCCGTCGACCACCCCCAACTCAGCCGTCAGCGCATCGACATCCAGCACCGCAATAACCTGGCCCTTTTCCATTCGATCGCCAACTTCAACCTTAACCGAGGCAACAGCACCGGCGACCTGGGCGGCAACCTGACCAGCCTGGCGCGCCACCAGCCGTCCGATAATGGGGACAGTCTGTGACAACGGTTCCAGTCGGACAGGATCAACCCCTACAAGCGATGCTTTAACAGCCGGTTTTTTCTCAGTCGCCTTAGTAGCAGCCTTGGCGCTGCTTGTACTTTGCGCATTTGCAGGCACCACCAAACCCGACAAGGCAACGGCACTCACCAAAACTACCGTGATCGGGAAAAATTTTGTATACATCATTATGGACTACTTCTAACCAGCTGGAATCACATCACTATATGATCCGCTGAATGTGATCTTTTTTGGGCTATTGACAGATATAGGTTGTAGCGATCTATTCCACAATAACACCGTCTCGTGAAATTTTCGCTTCACTTTTATTTTAAAAGCACTGTAGCAACTCAACATTAATATAAATTACCCCTAAAACTCAAGCACTTATGTGACTTGAATTCAAACGCCCTAACTACCTGCAGTGATTGGCGGCAGGCCCGACAAATTGTTTGAATTCCGGTATATTTTCCTGAGATTACTCAAACGTCGCGCTTGCCCTCGTTTTGCACCCAATTGGTTTTATGCTGAAACTGAACTCTGATAATTTACGCGGCGCCGCCTTTATGGCAGCCTCGATGGCCGCTTATGTCCTCAACGACACCATGATGAAACTGGCCTCAAACGATTTCTCGTTATTTCAGGCAATGTTTTTACGCGGAATTTTTGCCACAGTTCTTATCGGCCTAATCGCCTGGCACCAAAATGCGCTTCATTTTTCCATGTCGCCCTCAGACCGCCGAATCATACTTTTACGGGTATTTTGTGAGGTCGGTGCAACACTGTTTTTTCTGAACGCACTGTTCAACATGCCCCTGGCCAACGCCACGGCGATACTTCAATCATTACCCCTGGTCGTAACGCTGGCAGCGGCGGTATTTTTGCGCGAAGCCGTAGGATGGCGGCGCTACCTGGCAATAATAATCGGTTTTGCCGGGATTTTGATCATCATACGCCCCGGAACTGAAGGGTTTAACGCCTATTCATATTCCGCACTTGCAGCCGTTGCATTCATTACCGTGCGCGATCTCTCAACCAGGCGGTTATCCTCCGGCATACCTTCCCTATTGGTTTCTCTGGTAACCTCTGTGATGATTACCGTGACCGGGGCGATTTTGTCGCCGACAATGGCCTGGCAACCGGTTGACGCTCAAGGCCTCCTGGTGCTTTTTGCCGCGTCAATTTTCCTAATCTTTGCCTATCTTTTCAGCGTTATGACCATGCGGGTAGGTGAAATCAGTTTTGTCTCGCCATTCAGATACACCGTACTGATATGGGCAATCTTGCTTGGTATTTTCGTATTTGGAGAAGTTCCCGATCTATGGACACTGATAGGCACCCTGATAATTGTGGTAATGGGTATCTACACCTTCTACCGTGAAAGACAGGCGGCAAGGCTGGTCTCCGGCGATTAGGTTTTCAATCTCAACATATGGAAATCACAAAACCCTCGCAAAATGCACCATAATTTAATATCCTTAACGCCTTGGGACAGGGCGTAGATCAAAAACAACGAGGGGGAACGTTGTAATGACCGAAAAAACTTTTGCCGCAAAAATCCTGCGAGTTCTCGTAATCGGTTTGATAATCTGGAATTTCAGCCTTCTTATCAGCCCTCCTGCCAGAGCGGAAAATGAAAACGTCATGCTCATCCTCGATGCCTCCGGCAGCATGTGGGGCCGGGTCGATGAAAAGCCGAAAATTGTCGTTGCCCGCAAGGTGATAAACACCATGCTCAAGGACATCGGGCCCAAGGTGAATATGGGTGTAATCGCCTATGGCCATCGCTCGAAAGGCAACTGCCGGGACATTCAAACAATTATTCCGGTCGGCCCTGTTAATGTCTCCGCTTATATGTCGGTCATCAACAAAATCAGCCCCAAGGGCAAGACACCCATTAGCGATGCGGTTTTAAAAGGTGCCGAAGAGTTGCGCTTCCGGGAAGAAAAAGCCACGATCGTTCTCGTCAGTGACGGTCTGGAAACTTGTGGGGCAAACCTGTGTGAATTATCAAAAACCCTGGCGACCCAGGGGATAGACTTCAAAGTTCACGTCGTTGGTTTTGATCTGAAAGATGAAGATACCAGATCGCTGCAATGTCTGGCCAAGGAAACCGGCGGCAAATACCTTGCCGCTGATAATGCGGCAGAACTTTCCTCAGCCATCGGTCAGGTCGTCGCTGAAGTAAAACAGCCAGAGCCCAAGCCCGCCCCGCCACCGATCAAAACCGCTGTTCTCCAACCCTCCAGCCTCAACGTTAAAGTCTATTATTCTGCCAACAAACAGCTAGTAGACCGGGCGCTGGTTTCAGTATACGAAAGCCAGCAGGGTTCGGAGGAAAAGGGTAAAAAAATCAGATCCTTTTCCGCATCGAGGCCACTGAAGATCCCGCCGGGAAACTATTATATTGAAACCAAAGTCGGCAAAATTATCATCGGCAAGCCGGTGGCGGTTTTGGCAAATAAAAACACCGAGGCAGAACTCATACTTAATGCCGGTTTACTGAGCGTAGAAGTCGCCGCTACCCCAGGCGGCAAACCGCTCGACCGGGCTTATATTTATGTTTATGAACCCCAGCAGGCAACCAGTGGCCAGAGCAAGGCCATTGCCTATGGCAACCAGCGTAAAAAATTCACCCTGCCGGCAGGAAAATATTTCGTCACCGGACAATTGGGCAAAGCCAAAGTAGGTCAGGAAGTAGAGATCACTGCGGGTGAATTAATCAAAGCCAACATTGTTCTTAATGCCGGAGTTGTAAAAATAACTGCGGTTGCCGAACAAGGTGGCAAGCCTCTGGATAAAGCATATGTCTATGTCTACGAGCCCACGGCCTCGGCCAGCGGTCAGCGTGCAACGGTAACGTCAGGCAACCAGCGCACAAAATTCACCATCCCTGCCGGAAGATATTTTGTCACCGCCCAATTGGGCAAAACCAAAGTCGGGCAGGAAATTGACGTTAAAGCAGGAGAATTTACCGAAACGACAATTGTTCTCAGTGCTGCTGCCCTCAAAATCACCGCTACGGCGGCAGAAGGCGGCAAACCCCTCAACCAGGCCCATATATACATCTACGAAAACCAACAGCAGTTGGACGGAAAACGCAAATTGATCACTTCGGGCAATCAACGCACCAAGTTCACTATCCCCGCTGGAAAATATTTTGTCGTCGCAGCCCTTGGTAAAACAAAAATCGGCAAGGAGATAGAAGTTTCCGCCGGCAGGTTGACGGAAGATACCATCGTCCTTGGCGTCGGAGCCTTGAAGGTAAATGTGATACCCGCTGAAGGGGCAAAAAGTCTCAGCAAGGCTTTTGTCTATATTTACAGCCCGGACAAACAACTCGATGGCAGCCGCAAACAAATTACCGCGGGCAGCCAAAAAACCACGTTTAAAATTCCCGGTGGAAAATATTATGTGGTTGCCGCCTACGGTCGTGTGAAAGTAGGTCAGGAAATTGAGGTAAAGGCAGGAAAATTAACTGAGACTACCATCAACGTCAACGCCGGTGCATTGAATATCATAAGCGAAAAACCGGTTTTTTTCACCGTGTACAGTGCAGAGAAAAATCTTGACGGCAGCCGCGATCGTATCATTGCCGCAAGGTCTAAACAGAGCCTGCCCCTGGCTGCTGGCAAATACGTCATCAGCGCAAAAGACCAAGGCAAAACCGCTGAAGCCGAAGTCGAGATCAAGGCCGGCAAACTGTCTGAGGTGACCTTGACGTTTGAATGAAAAAAACAGCGGGTGACACCGGGTTGGACATTTCACCCGGTTCACCCCTTTTTGATCAACACCACGTCGTTTGCGGCAATTATCAGAGTTGCCCAAGTGCCCCTAATCGACCAGCGCTTTGTCATCCATTGGAAGGTGGTTTCGGAGAAATAGGCGATGTGGGTGGGGTCGGTAATATAGTGCCAGGACTTAAACGCCTCATGATCCCGGACACGTTTGGTCATAATGCCCAGCCAACCACCATCAACAAGGCTCGACCACAAATTATCCAAGTCCCTGCCCGGGCTGGCCATATGTTCGACGACCTCGCTCAAAGTAATAAAGTCGTATTGTGATGATAAAACAGATCTGTCGGGTGCATAAATGGGATCGTAAAGGGAAACTGAATGCCCGGCCTCTTCAAACATTTTCGATAACGTCGGGCCCGGACCACAGCCAACGTCAAGACCTTGAGAATTTTGCCTCAGGCGTTGTTGCAAGGGCATGAACAGCCGATCCAAAAAACGCCGGTATGCAGGATCGTCGGGCCGGTTTTCGTGGAGGTCGTAATAGGCCTTTTCGCTTTCCGCAGAAAGGCGCTGGGCACTAGGCACAAACACCAGATTGCAGGTCAAACAGTTTAGATAGTCGCGGACCTTGTCACGATAGTAGGGCACAGTATCGGCGGTTTCACAAAGCGGGCAACAGTGTTTGTCAAACAAGCCAGTAAAATACCGCAGGCCAAAAGGCGATTGAGGCTAAAATTAGAACATCTTTGATGATTAAATCGCCCAACGTTTGATGCGCAGGCGTTGCGCCTTCCAACTCAAATATGCGTTGGGCGACACGGTCTTGTGCAACCTTCAGGGCACCTACCGCCTCTTCCGGCTGCAATTTCCGCCCGCGACCTCTCATCGGATGAGAGTTGCTTTTTTCCCCGGCACGCTTGGAAGAGGATCCACGGCGTGATTCAGGATGGGAATCCATGCTTAAAATCCAGACCTTGCTAAATACGATTACGCACTCACTAGCCCTCATTGGGACAACCAACAGTCTACGATCCCAAACATTTCGGCTTTATTAACGGGCGATTCGTCAAGTATTTTGGAGTAAAATTGTCACCTGAGGTTGAAGTGTGTATAAAAACCAAACTATTGGTAGAGATGTTTTCAGCCTCTGGCCCAAGAAAAATCAGTGTGAATTAACTCCGCCAAAACATTGTTAAGTTGATTGAAATATACCCGCACGTTTTGCTTTTTTTTACCGGTTTTTACCTAATTAATTCAGGTTGAGGTTCCATTCTCGTGACTGAAATTTGTCAATGATATGAAATTTTGTGAGATTTAATTTTGAGGGCAAATCACCCGCAGTTAAAAAGCCGGCTTAAGAAGTGATTTATCCCTGGAAAACTAGTTTTCTTGAAAACTCGATGGGTTCATGAAATTATGCCACACCGGATAATCTGCTCAATTAAGGGCAATCCAGGTTCAACCTCGGAAAGGGATTTATGACTACACTTGTTAAGACACTCGTCGACATCGGTCCCCTCATTATATTTCTCATTGTAGACGGCTATGCCGGTATTTTTGTTGCCACGGGCTTTTTGATGATCGCCTGCCTGATTGCTTTTTATATCTCTTGGTCGCTGACTCACAAAATTGCCCTTTTGCCGGTTTTAACACTGGTTTTTGTCTTGATATTTGGTGGCCTCACTCTTCTGCTCAAAGATGATTCCTTCATTAAAATCGAGGTAACAATTACCAATGCATTGCTCGGGATATTTTTGTTGGGCGGCATGATTTTCCGGCAACCTTTGTTAAAATTATTGTTTGGGGAAATCGCCCATCTGGACGATGAAGGCTGGCACAAGATGTCCTGGCGCATGGGGTGGTTTTTTGTCGGAATTGCACTCCTCAACGAAGTCGTCTGGAGATCGGTCGAAACAGACACTTGGGTGAGTTTCAGAGTTTACGGAATTTTGGGCCTCACATTAATTTTTCTACTGTCACAGATACCTGTAACCCTTCGTCACATGGTCAAAGATAATTCCGAAAAACCGGATTAATCCGCCCCTCTTTGGAAAGATTGTTTCTCTTTATTTCCTTGTCCAT
>JAJFHR010000306.1 GCA_021775515.1 Hyphomicrobiales bacterium
TATGTGGTATTATAATACCGTATTTTATTTTGGCGGTACCGAATACGTCGCAGTGATGTGCGCCACGGGGGAGGCTAAACCATCGGAAAAAATCGTTACTTCGCCGACGGCCAACCGGCGCCCCAGTTTCATGAGTTTTCCCTCAGCGATTAAATCCACCTGGTCGGGTTTCATCAAAAAATTCACGTTCAGGCTGGTGGTAACAGAGTTTGCCACCCTGCCAATGTGGG
Organism: Hyphomicrobiales bacterium; assembly: GCA_021775515.1. Lineage (GTDB taxonomy): Bacteria > Pseudomonadota > Alphaproteobacteria > Rhizobiales > JAJFHR01 > JAJFHR01. The sequence goes on from JAJFHR010000306.1 coordinate 231, forward strand.
CCAAAACCATAATCCACACGGTGACATCGCCCAGTGACATTATCGAGGGACCGGAAAACGTGCCACCTGGCCGGAGATGCCGATCATGATATTTCAGGCGGATGCGGGCACTGTAGGGCTCTACATTTTCCACAAAAAATTGTTGCTCACCATCGGCATATAGCTGCGGGAAAACGTCTGAAAGGAACTGCTCAATTTCCAGCTCGTTGAGCGCTAGATCGGATTTTTTCATAATTTCTGAATGACTGTTTAACTATTTGTGAGATTAAATTTCTTGACCAGATGCCTATAACAGCAATTTATATAAAGGGCTGTATGTTTTGCCAAACCGCTCATTTAAGGTCCTGTTGATAAATGAACACTTTTGCCTCCCCCGATAAACCGGAAGCTGATACGGAAAACTCAATACTGCAGAAAACCTGCCGCGACGGCCTATTGCGATTAACCCTTAATCGCCCGCACGCCGGCAATTGCCTTTCTGTCGCCTTGCTTGAAGATCTCAGCGCAGAGATCGCCGCTGCCGGCGACGATAAAACTGTAAAGGCGATTATTATAGCTGCAAATGGCGCGATGTATTGTTCTGGTCATGATCTAAAAGAAATGACACAACGGCGGCGCGACAACGACAAGGGCCGCGCATTTTATCATGCAACCCTTACAGCCTGCAGCACCATGATGCAGACAATCGTTGAATGCCCCAAACCGGTTATCGCTGAAATTCAAGGACATGCCTATGCTGCCGGTGCCCAATTGGTTGCCACCTGCGATCTTGCCGTTGCTGCGGATGCGGCAGGGTTTTGCCTTCCGGGGGTAAACATCGGGCTGTTTTGCTCGACCCCGATGGTAGCGGTGAGCCGCAATATTTCACGCAAACATACGATGGAAATGTTGTTGACGGGTGACATGATTGACGCTGAAAGGGCGGCTGAACTGGGGCTGATTAACCGCGTTGTCCCGGCCGATAAACTTACCCAGGAGACCGAACTTCTGGCGCGCAAGATCATGTCCAAATCACAACCCGTTGTTAAAATCGGTAAACGTGCATTTTATCAACAGGCCGACATGGACCTCAAATCAGCCTACGAGTTTACCACTGGCGTTATGGTGGAAAATATGCTGCACGCCGCGGCAGAAGAAGGCATAGGTGCATTTCTTGATAAGCGCTCGCCCGACTGGCCTGACAAGTAATGGCGGCCATGGATCACGAAACTTATAGTGACGAATTTATTCGCACCATTTTATACGAAACCAAGGTTATCGCCATGGTGGGAGCCAGCTCTCGCCACAGCAGGCCGAGCTACTTTGTTCTGAAATACCTGCTCGAAAAGGGTTTTGCCGTTGTCCCGGTTAACCCGCGGGAAACGGGCACGGAAATTCTGGGTCAAAAGGTCTATGCGACTTTGGCGGACGTGCCCGGCCCTGTCGACATGGTCGACATATTCAGAAATTCCCAAGCCGCTGATGCGCTCACGGATGAGGCTATCGACATCGGCGCACAAACAGTGTGGATGCAGTTGAGCGTGCGCAACGATGCTGCTGCGCAACGGGCCGAAGCCGCCGGATTAAAGGTGGTAATGAACAGGTGTCCGAAAATTGAATATGGGCGGCTTTCGGGTGAGATAACCTGGATGGGTGTAAATTCGCGCACATTATCCAGCAAAAAACCCATACTTAGCGGAAACCGCGTTCAAAGCTTTGGCTTATCAAAGCCAAAGACTTAGAGCTATTCGCCATGCTGATTGATTAAAACCCGAAATTTATCCAGCAGACCGGATCGACCAAGAGCCTCTGTCAAGAGACAATTACAGATTTGTGACCACGTGGGATAGACACTTGACCTAGCGTGACTCTGAACCCGTCATATTTTTCTATCTATTTGTTTTATATTACTATTTTCTTTTTCGTTGATGTGTTTCAACGTGACGTGAAATTCCAAATTCAAACCTTAAATATTGTTGTGAACCAACTGGAGCCGCCAGATTTTCAAAATGGCCGGACTTCGTAGAATGAACTTTTTTAAACAAGGAATTCAATCATGAACACACGTACATTAAAACTCTCAACTCTCGCTGTCGCTCTAATCGCCGGTCTAGCCGGACCAGCCTTCGCCGATGGAGAAATTGACGATAATGGCTTTTTTGCCGAGGATCAGTCAGTGAGCACTGTTGTTATCGAACCGGCCTCTTCGACAACTTTTATTGATGATGTGTTTGATACCAACGACGGCAACTAGAACAATAACCTTCAATGTGAGACGGAAATACCGGGAGTATTACTCCCGGTATTTTTTTGCCCGCCGGTTATCAAGCTTAGAAGCCGGTTGCCAGTTCAACAGATATTCACCGCGGAATAAATCCCAGGTAACTGACAGCGTTACTGAAGACGAGTTTTTAATGCCGGGAGAGTGACATTGACTCGCGCTGGCGTGACGCCGGCCCTGCCCGCACCTCAGGGCTGGGTTACCACCTTGTGAGTTGGCTCGATTGCAGCTTGATCAGGGGTGAAAATTTTTTAATTAAAAACCGTTATCCTGTTGTTTTTAAACATTTTTTCATCTTCATTTATGTGCGCCATCGTGAAATGACTTTTCCACTCCATGGGTCTAGCTTCAATGTCATCAACAACACAGGCGGCGATTTTCAAATCCACCGGACATGCAAAATTCGCCACCCAATCCAAACTAAGGAGATGGATCAATGACTATGCATAAAATCTTTCTGGCAGCTCTCACCGCCACGTTTATGGCTGGCGCCACCGCTCCGGCTTTTTCCGAAGCTTCTTTTGAGGACAGCCAATTTGAATTTGGACTGGCAACGCCTCAAATTGAACCGGCATCTTCTACCACATATGCTGAAGATACTTCTCCCAAAACTCTCGCAGACGAGGCGTTTGATACTTCTGACAAACGTTAACACCAATCTCCCGCCGACGTCCCCACAGCCGGTGCTGATATTCAGCACCGGTTTTTGTTTTCGGAATAGATATATTGGGTGATACCGCTGAAGTTTGCCTACTGACTTTTCACCTTTTCTCGGCTAATCTCGCGCTCCTGACATGCAGTATGCAATTTTTCGATTAGTTTGCAATTTTGAGAGAAGGTTTTGATATGAGTGAAAATAGGATACCAGGCTTTGACACACTTGCCATTCATGCAGGCGCCCATCCTGACCCGGCAACAGGTGCGCGGGCAACCCCGATATATCAAACCACCTCATTCGTATTTGATGATGTCGACCATGCAGCCAGCCTTTTCGGGCTTCAGGCGTTTGGCAATATTTATACCCGCATAACCAACCCGACTACCGCAGTTCTTGAGGAAAAAGTTGCAGCCCTTGAAGGAGGTACAGCCGCCCTGGCGACAGCATCTGGACACGGCGCCCAACTGCTGATTTTCCACACTCTGCTTTCACCTGGTGATGAATTTGTCGCTGCCCGCCAACTCTATGGCGGCTCGATAAATCAGTTCAACCACTCTTTCAAGCAGTTTGGCTGGAAAGTTGTGTGGGCAGATTCCGATGACATCGATAGTTTTGAAAGCGCCATAAGCCCGAAAACCAAGGCGATATTTGTTGAATCTATCGCCAATCCGGGCGGGCGGGTAACTGATCTTGAGGCAATGTCCAAAATTGCCCGTAAAGCCGGCATTCCGTTGATTGTGGACAACACGCTGGCAACACCGTATCTCTGCCGACCGATTGAACATGGTGCTGACATTGTGGTTCATTCACTGACCAAATTCATGGGTGGACATGGTAACTCCATGGGTGGGATAATTGTCGATGGCGGTACGTTTGACTGGTCGCGAGATGATCGTTATCCGATTATGACGGAACCGTGCGAGAGTTATAGTGGTCTTAAAATTCACGAGACCTTCGGGAATTTTGCCTTTGCAATTGCCTGCCGTGTTCTTGGGCTACGAGACCTTGGACCGGCAATTTCGCCGACAAACTCGTTTAACATTCTCACCGGCATTGAAACTTTGTCCTTACGTATGCAGCGTCATTGCGACAATGCCCTGAAAGTGGCGGAATTCCTGAGCGGTCACGACAAGGTTGACTGGGTGAGTTATGCCGGCCTCTCAAGCGACAATCACAATGCGCGGGCGCAGAAATATTGCCCTAAAGGTGCAGGCGCGGTTTTGACCTTTGGCGTTGCAGGCGGTTATGAAGCCGGTGTCAAAGTGGTGAGTAATGTGGAATTATTTTCTCACCTGGCGAATATCGGTGACACCAGAAGCTTGATCATTCACCCCTCCTCAACAACGCACAGGCAATTGGCTGAAGAACAGCAGATTGCCGCAGGAGCCGGGCCGGACGTTGTTCGTCTATCTGTTGGCATCGAGGATGTTGAGGATATTATTGCCGATCTCGATCAGGCCCTGGCCAAAACCTAACGAGAAGCGGCAACTTTTACATTTTTGAGTGTGTGCAGATGGAAGATCGCCGCTGCAAACAGCACCAATGCGCCTAATTGATGCAAAACAGCCAGATTAATAGGGACAACTGCCAGCAGGGTCCAGATACCAAGGCCGGTTTGAAGCACGAGGATGCAGACAAGCAAAAAGGTAGACAGAATTATTTCTGATTGAGGCCTTGCCCGAAATATTCGCATGGCCTGGAAGAAAACTATGAGCACGATAAGGTAGGCACCGATGCGGTGGTTGAACTGAATGGTTATGATATTTTCGAAAAAATTTGCCATCAGCGGTGATTTATCAAACAACCCGGCCGGGAGGAAAGATCCGTCCATCAACGGCCAGGTATTGTAAGAGCGACCGGCGTGGGTGCCTGCGACCAGAGCGCCTAATAGAATTTGAACAAAAACTAAAGTTAGAATCAAAGCCGCCCGCCGAAACCACCAGCGACAATATTCAGGCATCTGTTTTACAGCGCCACTGCCCGGCTCCAGACGTAAGGCAGTCCAGACCACCAAGCCAAAGAGCAGGACGGCAAGTCCAAGATGTGCCGCCAGACGATATTGGCTGACATCAACACGATCAACCAATCCGCTTTTGACCATATACCAGCCAAGCGCGCCCTGCAGGCCGCCCAAAAGAAAGATCAGCAACAATCGCCGGGTAAGTTGCTTGTCAAGTGCGCCTTTGAGCCAAAAAAAGACAAATGGCACAAAAAAGACAAAGCCGACGATGCGCCCGAGGAAGCGATGCCCCCACTCCCACCAATAAATTGCCTTAAATTCGCTCAGGCTCATGCCGGAATTTATGAGTTTGTATTCCGGGATTTCCCGGTATTTGGCAAATGCCAAACGCCAGGCTTCCTCGCTGAGAGGGGGAAGCGCACCGCTGATAAGCTGCCACTCGGTGATTGACAATCCACTGTCTGTGAGCCGGGTTAGGCCGCCAACAAGAACCAGGGCAGCAATGAAGGCTGCGACTACTGACAGCCACAGCCGCACGGCTGATTGATAAGGCATCAACGTCTGTCTGGCGGATGTTTTTTGCTGAGAAACAGCGGCTTGTGTCGGCATGGCAAATATTTTCCTGTCCGGCACAGGAAAAACCACGAACCATGCTTAAAATCAACCGCGATTTGGAATTTTTAGCGAAATTACCGGTTTGGCCAAACTAAGCCAAATTGACTTTACTGAACTTGTTCCACAACACAAAAGGCGCACCGCTCATATATAGGTCTATATATTTGAGTTGTTGGTAACTGCCGTTAAGAGAGACTCGCGGCAGAGCAAAAAGATGGTCGCGGTGTTCCTCATAGATCATGCCTTTGCGCGTGGTTACCGCTGCTTCAAACCCAACATCCTTGGCCAACATGAACTCGCGCTGGCCTGCGGTAGTTTCGTCGCCATAAGGATAACAGAAGAAATTCGGCTCGTCGCCGAGTTCAACACCCAAACGGCGGCGGCTTTCCGTCATCTCGTGGCGGACATCCTTGTAGGAAAGTTCAGACAGGCAGGGATGAGATACCGTATGGGCGCCGATGGTAACAAGCGGGTCATTGTTCAACCTGCGCAGTTCATCCCACGTCATCGCCATTTCGCGGCATAAAGCATCAGTATCGATGTCACAGCGCTGAGCAAGCCGTTTGATGGTGTAGCGTAAACCTGTTTCATCGCTGCCGCGTAAGGGCCAGTAGATATCTTCCCAGGCCTGTTTTTTCTGTGCAAGACTGGACGTCTCAAACGACTTCAGCTCTCCACTGACGTCGATTTCAACTTTATCATTGTGTTTGATCGCCTCTTCAAGAATTCGCCACCACAGACATGCCGTACCGTCCATTATTTCGGTAGTCACAAAAACGGTAAACGGGCAGGCGTATTTTTTAAAAACCGGCCAGGCAAAATCAAAATTGTCCTTATAGCCATCATCAATCGTAAAGGTGGCAAACCGGGGTTCAGTAATACCCTGTTTTATGCGCGATACCGCCTCTGCAAGTGAAACAAATTCAAAG
>JAJFHR010000307.1 GCA_021775515.1 Hyphomicrobiales bacterium
CCCTGAGCTACGCCCGCTCGCGTAATTGAGTTGCGTTGATACAAATACTCAACGCATCAAAGAAGCGCTGTTATTGCGCAACATGCTCGCAAATGCAATAGAAACCAGTGAACAATTTATATTAAAAAGCCACATCAGTCACTTTGGAAACAGCCTTGCCATGACAATTACGCCAAAACTGCTGCTCGACGAAATCAGCAAACTCAAAATTCCTTACGAACTGCATCGCCATCCGCCTTTACACACCGTTGAGGAATCGCGTCAGTTCAGAGGTCAAATTCGCGGTGGCCACTGTAAAAATCTCTTTTTGAAAGACAAAAAGGGTATGTTATGGCTGATCGTTTGCCTCGAGGATACACAGATCGCGATGAATTCGCTGCACAAGAAAATAGGAGCGGCCCGCCTCAGCTTCGGCAACCCTCAATTGTTGTTTGAAGTCCTTGGTATTACACCCGGCTCGGTTTCCCCTTTTGCATTGATTAATGATCACGACAGGCGGGTCAATGTGGTCCTTGAAAAAAACATGATGGCCCATACCGAGCTCAACTATCATCCCCTGACCAACGAGCAAACCATCACCATCGCCCGCGATGATCTGATTGTCTTCATAACAGCATGTGGACACCAACCACAAATCATCGACCTCGATTAGGTGTTGGTTCGCGGTTGTTCACATGGAAATTGCACAATCTCACCTTCATCTCCATATTAGGCTATAATCACCACAATTCTACTCCGGCTCGCCGCGAGCAAACTGATGAAAGTAAAAGACGAAATGAACGAAATTCTGTTAGGCGGCAATTCGCAAAATGCCCTCAAGGACCTTATTAAAGACAGTGATACCAATAATTTTTCAGCCGATGTCCTGGAGGCCTCCAAGGACGTGCCTGTTATCGTCGACTTCTGGGCTCCCTGGTGTGGCCCCTGCAAACAATTGGGCCCAGCGATAGAACAGGCAGTAACCGCGGCAAAAGGTAAGGTTCGGCTGGTTAAAATAAATGTCGATGAAAACCAGCAACTTGCAGCTCAAATGCGGGTTCAATCGATCCCAGCGGTGTTCGCCTTTAAGGACGGGCGGCCGGTAGACGGATTTATGGGTGCATTACCGCAAAGCCAAATTGAAGATTTTATCAGTAAAATAGCTCAACTTGCTCCTGACGATGGCGTTGAAGACGCCCTTGCCGCTGCTGCTGCTGCTTTAGATGCCAACGACCTGTTAGGTGCCGCCCAGATTTATGCAAAAATCATCCAGCATGAAAGCGGCAACACAAAAGCTATATCCGGTCTGGCTAAATGTCAGATTTCAGGCGGCGAGTTGGAATTGGCGGAAAAAACACTAAGCCTTACCCCGACCTCAAAAGAAAACGACCCTGACATTATCAGCGCGCGCGCTTCCTTAGAACTGGCAAAACAACCCGTCGACAGCGCCGAGACCGCCAGCCTTAAAGCAGCAGTTGAAGCCAATCCCGAGGATCACCAGATCAGGCTTGATCTCGCATTGGCCCTGAATATCGAAGGCGAGCGCGATATCGCGATGGATCATCTTTTCGCTATCATTGAAACGGATCGCGCCTGGAACGACGACGCCGCGCGTAAACAGCTATTGCAGTTTTTTGACGCCTGGGGTTTTGCCGATCCGGCGTCGATTGCCGGGCGACGCAGATTATCCTCACTGTTGTTTTCATAATAAATGGATGCCTGTGACCTACACCGACCAGCAATATCAATCGCCTGCAGATATGCCATCGACAATACCTGTGTTTCCGCTCGCCGGGGCGTTATTGTTGCCGCGCGGTCAATTGCCGCTTGTTATCTTTGAGCCGCGTTACCTTGAGATGGTCAATAATGCCATGTCTGCCGATCGCCTGATCGGAATGATACAACCGGCAAGCGAGGCAGATATTGCTATGCAGGATAACGCCCAATTACGCCCTAACATCGCAAAAATCGGTTGTGTCGGGCGCATAACTTCTTTTACCGAAACCGGTGACGGGCGCATATTGATTACGCTCTCAGGCATTTCGCGTTTTCAGGTTATCAAGGAGATTGAAAGCCCCTATCACTATCGCCTGTGTCAGGTGGATTTTACCAATTATTTTGCGGATTTTTCCCCCGGTGCAGGCGAAGAAGACGTCGACAGGCCGGCATTGTTATCAACGTTTAAAAGCTATCTGTCGGCAAACGGTTTGGAGGCAGATTGGGAATCTGTGCGCAAATCATCCAATGAAACGCTGGTAAATGCCTTATGTATTATGAGCCCCTATGGGCCACTCGAAAAACAAGCTCTGTTGGAAGCGGAAAATCTCAAAACCCGGGCGGAAATACTCGTTGCCTTAACAGAGATGGAGCTTGCCCAGACTACAGATGATTCAGATACCACTTTGCAATAAAAGTGGTAAAAAGACTTGCCAATCAAACGAGGCTGACATGAGCGCACGCGAAAAAAAAACCACCGGCAAAAAAACGCTGACCGCCAAATATCCGGATATTGAGCGCATAGACCCCAAGTTATTGGAGATCCTGGTATGCCCACTCACCAAACAACCGCTTGAATATGATCGCGAAAATCAGGAACTTATTAGCCCGGCCGCCAAACTAGCCTATCCCATTCGTGATGGTATTCCCATCATGCTTGCGGAGGAAGCCCGCCGCTTAGATGAGGGGACAAAATGAGCCAAGCAGCAAAACCCTGGCCAACTGAACTGCGCATTCGCAACCAGGGCGATACGCTGGCTGTTAGTTTTGATGATGGTCAAAGCTTTGATTTATCAGCTGAATATTTGCGGGTTGAAAGCCCCAGCGCTGAGGTAAAAGGCCATGGGCCCGGCCAGGAAACAACCGTTGCCGGAAAAATTCTGGTGAAAATTCTGGATGTTGAGGCGGTAGGAAATTATGCCGTAAAAATCCAGTTTACCGACCGCCACTCTTCAGGGATTTATTCGTGGGATTACCTTTATAAACTTGGGCTCGAACACGCGGAAATCTGGGAAAAATATCTCCGGAAACTTGAAGAGGAGGGCAAATCACGCGGCGGCTGATCCACGCATCAATTTTGGCAGTTTCCCGCTTAAGCCTGCTGCTTCATTGATAAAAAAACGCTTGGCCGCCGGACTGTTTTCAACCAGCGCTAATCCCAAATCCCTGATATGGCGAACCGTCGGTGAGTTATTCGAAAACAACCGGTTCAATGCATCCATCATGAAGGCGGCTGTCAGATTATCAAATCTCCGCCAGGCCTGATAATTTTCACCCACATCGAGCGCACCAAAATCCATCCCGAGATGAAGAGCCTCTCCAACCACCTCCGCCAGCGCGGCTGCATCCCGCAATCCCAGGTTAAAGCCCAAGCCAGCGAGCGGATGAACCACATGAGCTGCATCTCCCACCAGCATCAGGCGCGGCGCGGCATAATCTTTGGCCAATTGCATCGACAACGGATAGGACCAGCGCGCGCCACTACGTTTTATTTCTCCCAGATGATCGCCAAAGCGTCTTTCAAGCTCCCGGTCAAATTCTTCATCCCCGGCGCTCATCAGACCATTTGCGATATCTTCGCGTTCCGTCCACACCAAAGAGGAGCGGCAGGGCTGTTTTAGTGGCAGGATGGCAAAGGGTCCCGCCGGCAAAAAGTTTTCCTCGGCAACTCCATTATGCGGTCTTTCGTGATCAATTGTCGCAACTATGCCACGCTGGCCATAATCCCAACCGATTGTTTTTAATCCTGCCCGTTGACGCAAGGAAGAATTCCGACCATCAGCGGCGATCACCAAAGGTGCCGATAACACCTTGCCATCATCAAGAATTATCTCGGCTAAATGTGACCCGGCAACAAAATCATTAACATTACAGGGCGCGTAAAATGAAATTTGTTTTACATTGCCGATCTGGTCCAGCAACGCCTGACGTATAAATCTGTTTTCGAGCATATAGGCCGCAGGCCATTGTTGGTTATCCTGTTGATCAAACCGAAGAAAAGTCGGCCGATTTGAATCTTCAAGTTTGCTGTCGGTTACAACAATATCGCATATGGGCTGGGCTTTGGTCTCAAGGTCTTGCCAGGCACCAAGCGCCTCAAGCATATTTTTGCTTGCTCTTGAGATTGCGGAGGCACGGCCATCAAATTCCGGCGCCAGAGAAAAGTCTATGGTTTGAGCATCGACAATTGAAACCTTGAGTCCCAATCCCGCCCGAGGATGTCCAAGAGCCAGCGCACTGGCCAGACCCACCAGACCGGCGCCAACAATAATAACATCGCTCTTGATTTCCCTTACGTCACTCATGCAAGTAATTATTCATGTGCCGGCAAAATGGTCCAGAAAAATCATTGAGCACACTTTCGCATGTCTCAGCAATAGCCTAGGTTCTGTTGACAAATTCATATAGAGGTTTGAAATCTCATCAAGGTAATTATCAAATGACCAACGCCGTCAAATCACTCCTCGAAATTCTGGACATTGAAACACTGGAGAAAAATCTCTTCCGGGGGCGCAGTCCAAAGGTTGGCTGGCAGCGGGTTTTTGGCGGCCAGGTAATCGGTCAGGCATTGGTTGCGGCAACCCGTACAGTGGAGGACCGCTTTGCGCATTCTCTTCATGGCTATTTTATTCGGCCGGGTGATCCTTCAGTTCCAATAATTTATGAAGTCGACCGTGCCCGTGATGGCAAAAGTTTTACCACCCGCAGGGTGGTGGCGATACAACATGGCCAACCAATTTTTACAATGTCGGCTTCTTTTCAGATTGATGAAGATGGGTTTGACCATCAATTTGACATGCCCGATGTTGTCCAGCCGGAAGATTTGCCAAGTGAGGCCGAACTTAAAGCGTTGCTGATGGAGCAAATGCCCGAACACATTCGCAAATACTGGCAACGCGACCGCCCGATCGAACTTCGCCCGGTACAATTACGTAATTATCAAAATCCGGAAAAACAGGCGCCTGAGCAATATATTTGGCTTAGAACCACCAGCAACCCATCTACTGACCGGGCGCTAAATCAGTGTATCCTAGCCTACGCCTCAGATATGACACTGATCGACACGTCTCTTTTGCCACACGGGCGGAGTTTTCTCGACCGCGGCCTGCAACTGGCCAGTCTGGATCACGCTTTGTGGTTTCACCGTGAATTCCAGCTCGATGACTGGTTGCTTTATGCCCAGGACAGCCCAAGTGCTTCGGGCGCACGCGGGTTCAATCGTGGCAGCATATATGATCGTTCAGGCCGGTTAGTCGCCTCGGTTTGTCAAGAGGGCCTAATTCGCCAACGCGATTAATCACCTGAAAAGGCATTCATAAATCTTTCGCCCATCATCGCTCAAAATTTAGGCATATTTATTTTGTTGCTTAATTTTTGATCAAAACTCTCGGTTCATTAACCTTCTTCGTGGCGGGAAAAGGAAATAAACTCTATTTTTACAAAGACTTAAGTCATTTTACTTTTTTTGGCACATTAATTGTATTCCATAACGCGTTCACGATCTTCGCCACCAGATTTTGCGTGGCCATGTCTTGAAATCTTCGAATTGAGGCAGGTTCAACGTCACCCAAGTCAAAGTTTATGGATACCAAAATGAAACCCTCGAATATTCTCAAATCACTCACCAGCGTTGCCATTGTGGTCGCATTATTAACGGGACCCGCAGCCGCTCAGGTTGAATCCACGATTGATCAAGAGACAACCTTTGTCTTCAACACCTTCATGTTTCTCGTTATGGGATTTCTGGTCATGTGGATGGCCGCCGGATTTGCCATGCTTGAATCCGGTATGGTCAGATCGAAAAATGTCGCCACAATCTGCACCAAAAACATTGCCCTTTATTCCATCGCTGGGCTGATGTATTGGCTGATCGGTTACAATCTCATGTATGATGGTGTTAACGGCGGGTTTTTCGGGTCTTTGACCTGGTTCACCTACCCCGCAGCAGAAGCACTGAAAACTGCCAAGGACTACGGCGCTTATGCCGCAGCCTCTGATTGGTTCTTCCAGATGGTTTTCTGCGCCACAGCCGCCTCCATTGTTTCCGGCACCTTAGCCGAACGCATCAAACTCTGGCCCTTCCTGGCGTTCGTCGCCCTACTTACCGGGATTATTTACCCAATTACCGGTGCCTGGAAATGGGGTGCCGGATGGTTGGAAACCCAGGGGTTCCTGGATTTTGCTGGATCAACCCTCGTACATTCCGTCGGCGGTTGGGCAGCCTTGACCGGTGCCATAATTCTTGGGCCGCGCCTAGGCAAATATACCAAAGGCATGACCAATCCACTGCCAGGCTCCAGTCTGCCGCTGGCAACTCTGGGCACTTTTATCTTGTGGCTCGGCTGGTTTGGATTTAACGGCGGCTCGCAACTGGCAATTGCCTCCTTCGAAAACGCTTCTGCCGTTGCTCGAATTTTCGCCAACACCAATACCGCCGCTGCGGCTGGCGTTGTTACCGCCATGGCAGTAACCCAACTGGTGTATAAAAAAGTTGACCTGACCATGGCCCTTAACGGTGCTCTGGCCGGCTTGGTATCAATCACCGCAGAACCACTAACTCCAAGTTTCGGCATGGCGGCTATAATCGGCGGTGTTGGCGGTGCAATCGTTGTGTTTGCCGTCCCACTTCTCGACAAATTTAAAATTGACGATGTCGTCGGTGCTATTCCGGTTCATCTTGCAGCCGGCATCTGGGGCACACTTGCCGTACCACTAACCAACCCCGACGGCAGTTTCTTGACTCAATTGACCGGGATCGTAGCTATCGGCAGTTTTGTCGTGATCACCAGCACAATTATCTGGATGGTTCTCAAAACCACAGTCGGCATCAGGATCAGCCCGGAAGATGAAGAAAAAGGGTTGGACCAGGCCGAGCTTGGATTGGAGGCCTATCCTGAATTCGGTGCAGGCAGTCAACGTCTATAAGTTCGATATCGCTTCACCTGAGCCTCGGTGATTGATGAAGGCTAGCCTTGGTTATATCCTCATCACCGAATAACCTGACTTAAATAAAAGGCCCGGAAAAAAACTACCGGGCCTTTTATTTTGTGCCGGTTTTTGCCCGCATTTAACCCTAGCTTAACCACGTAACGGCTAGATTTACGCCATGTTTTTGTATGAGTGGGCGCCATGCCCATATGTGAGTATCAGCCAAAGGGCCGGCACCCCTGAATACCATAGCCGGCACGGGTCATGATGTTAGACCGTTTCGATAATGTTCCTGCCTCACCCTTCCGCCGATTGGCGGACCTGATTGGTGATGTCAAACCCGGCAACGAGCCGATCATCATGACGATCGGTGAACCTCGCCACCCTATTCCGGAGTTCGTTATTGAGGTCATCAAACAGCACCAGGCCGATTTTGGAAAGTATCCGGCAGGTGATGGCACGCCAATGTTCCGGCAAGCTTGCGCCGACTGGTTATCCCGGCGGTATGAACTTAACGATGCCGTCGATCCAGACAGGCATGTCCTGCCCCTAAGCGGCACCCGTGAAGGCCTATTTTCCATCGCTTTGGTTGTGGTTCCCCTTGAGAATCAAGAAAAAAGACCAAATGTTATAATACCCAACCCGTTTTATCATTCCTATGCAGCAGCAGCGGCTGCGGCCGGCGCTGATCCTTATTTTGCACGCGCGGATAAGGAAACCGGCTTTTTGCCTGATCTTGATGCAATCCCCGAAGAAGCTCTGGCAGATACCGCCTGTTACTATTTGTGCACCCCGGCTAATCCGCAAGGAGCAATTGCTGACATCAATTATCTAAAAAAGGCTATTTTGTTGGCGCGCAGATACAATTTTGTCCTGCTTGTGGATGAGTGTTATTCGGAGATATATGACCGTTCCAAACCCCCTGGCGGACTTGAGGCTGCAAAGGAGCTCGGCGAGGGGTTTGATAATATTCTGGTTTTTAACTCCCTGTCCAAAAGATCAAATCTTCCTGGATTGCGCGTGGGCTTTTGTGCCGGCGATGAAAAACTGATTGCACGCTTCCTAAAATACCGCAATCTAGGTGCCCCCCAGGTACCATTGCCTCACCTGGCCGCCGCTGCAGTTACCTGGGCCGATGAGGCCCACGTAAAGGCAAACCGCAAGCTTTATCGGGAAAAAATAGACATTGCAGAAGAAATTATTGGCGGCCAGTTTGGGTTTTTTCGCCCACCGGGCGGGTTTTTTCTCTGGCTGGATGTCTCTCGACTTGGTGGCTCAGAAGAAGCTGCAAAGAAAATTTGGAAAGAAACCGGCGTCAAGGTATTGCCGGGCAGTTATCTTAGTCGCGCCGTGCCAGGCAGCAAAGATCCCGGCGAAGATTTTATTCGCATCGCCCTCGTGCACTCGGAAACAACAATCAAGGAAGCCATGACACGATTACATGCGCTTGCATAAATTTATCGTTATTCGGAAAACCAGATGCCACAGATAAAATCAAAATCAGGTCAATCGCCTCTTCTGCCGCAGAGCCTTAGGCTCTTTTTGTCCCGGCGGTTCAGTGAGATTGTCGGTTTTGCCATTTTATTGCTGGTATCCCTATGTGCCATGGCCTTGGCCACCTGGAGCATTTACGATCCAAGTTTTAATCATGCCACCAACAAGGCCATTCAAAACTGGCTGGGATTTCCCGGTGCAGCCATATCCGACTTGCTCATCCAGACGTTTGGGCTTGCCTCCATTGTATTTCTGTTGCCACCACTTGCGTGGTCAATCCGATTTTTCCGGCACCAAGAGCTGGACAGGCTTCCACGCATGATCTTGTCCTGGATCCTGGCTACAATTTTGGCATCCGGTGCCATTTCAGCTATTCCCGTTGTCGGAAAGTGGCCTCTGCCCGGCGGACTTGGCGGGTTGACCGGTGATCTATTACTGGGAATTCTTAAGACCCCACCTGCATTGTTTCTCAATGATACTCTTGCCGGATTTATTGTCGGCAGCATTTTAGCTGTTGCAGCATTTTTTACTGCCCTTAATGCCAGCAAAATGCGTGTTAATGACGTTACCACTCCTTTTGGTGCCCTGACAGAAGCAGGAGGGGAATTATTTTTCCGAACTGTAGGATCTGTTGCCCACACCGGCCTCGCCATTGCAGCCTTCTTCCGCCGCTTGGCAAATATTGCTCCCAAACGCAAGCCGGGTTCGAACGAGGCCGCCAACGCCTTGCACAATCCTCACCATCCGCTTCATGATCAGCCGGACCATAATGATACTGAAGGTGTTGCTAACTCCCGATCTTATTTTGGCGGTATCAGGTTCACAATACGCGGCAAAATAAAAACCCTTTTTGATGACAAAGATCTGCCCGCTAAAGGAAAACGGGTAGAGCCTCATTTTGAATTCAGTTCACAGCAGTCGCCTGTACAGCCTTCCATAGAGGCTTTTGACGACGATGTTGCCTCAGGGCCAGGTCGCATAGAAGAAACGCAACAGACAGTGAAACAGGGCAAGCGGGTCTCGCGCGAAGGCCAGCCCATGCTCAAACTGATCCGTTCCAATACCTTTGAGCTGCCGCCAATCAGCCTAATTACAATGCCCAAACAAACACCGATGACACAATCGCTCAGCACCGATGCCTTGGAACAAAACGCACGTTTGCTTGAAGGCGTTTTGGAAGATTTTGGCATACGTGGCGAAATCATCAATGTTCGGCCTGGTCCTGTTGTCACCCTTTATGAGTTGGAACCAGCACCTGGCATCAAATCCTCGCGCGTCATCGGTCTTGCCGATGATATTGCCCGCTCGATGAGCGCAATTTCAGTACGCGTTGCCGTCGTTCCCGGGCGCAATGTTATTGGCATTGAAATGCCGAATGCGCGACGCAATATCGTTTTTCTGAGGGAATTGCTGGCCTCCCAAGCCTTTGAAGACACAAATGCCGGGCTGCCTCTCATACTTGGTAAAACCATAGGTGGAGAAGCTGTAATCAGCGACCTTACCCGTATGCCGCATCTTTTGATCGCCGGCACCACGGGCTCGGGAAAATCGGTCGGCATCAACACCATGATACTTTCACTATTGTTCCGGCTCACTCCCCAACAATGCAAGCTCATCATGGTTGATCCGAAAATGCTGGAACTTTCCGTCTATGACGGCATTCCGCACTTATTGGCACCGGTGGTTACAGATCCAAAAAAGGCCGTGGTAGCCTTGAAATGGGCTGTCAAGGAGATGGAAGAGCGCTACCGCAATATGTCAAAACTCGGTGTGCGAAACATTGACGGCTTCAACGCCCGCCTGCGCCAATCAAACAAAAAGGGCAAGCAGATCAGCCGTACCATTCAAACCGGTTTTGACCACGAAACGGGAAAACCGGTTTACGAACAGGAAGAACTTAATCTTGAAATCATGCCGTATATCGTCATTGTGGTCGACGAGATGGCTGATCTGATGATGGTCGCCGGAAAAGATATCGAAGGAACGGTGCAGCGCTTAGCTCAAATGGCTCGTGCCGCTGGTATCCATCTCATTACCGCTACCCAGCGTCCAAGTGTCGATGTTATCACCGGCACTATTAAGGCAAACTTCCCGACACGTATCAGTTTCCAGGTGACCTCCAAGATCGACAGCAGAACCATTTTGGGCGAACAGGGTGCCGAACAGCTGCTTGGCCAGGGCGACATGCTCTATATGTCTGGCGGTGGTCGTATTGCCCGTGTCCATGGTCCTTTTGTTTCCGACGAAGATGTCGAAAAAGTTGTCGCCCATTTGAAAAATCAGGGCATACCGGAATATCTTGAAGCAGTTACCGAAGATGACAGCGAAGAAACATCAACTGAATATGGCCACAGCGATGGCGGCAGCGAAACCGATCAACTTTACGACAAGGCGGTTAATGTCGTTCTTCAGGATAGAAAAGTCTCGACCAGCTATATCCAGCGGCGGCTGTCGATTGGATATAACCGGGCAGCTACGATTATCGAGCGCATGGAACAAGAAGGCGTCATTAGCTCGGCCAATCATGCCGGCAAACGCGAAATCCTGGTTGGCGACGAAACCACGGCCGCGCCCTATTGAAATTGAATTTTAACCCGGCTAAAGCCGTGCTTTTGCCATAATAGATAGCTAAGAGACTGCTCATGGTAGACTTTCATCAAAAGATTTCTCTGGCCTTTCAGCCGCGCCTTTTATCAGCGATCGCAAGCCTAGCATTTGTTGTTGTTTTCATGCAGGCCGCAAGCCCTGTCGAGGCCCGTATACTTACCAGCGACGAAAAGAAGATCGTCTCAAGCGTAACCAAATACCTCAACGGCTTTCGCAACATGGAGGGTTATTTTGTTCAGATTGGCCCCTATGGCAAATATACCAGCGGCCGATTTTTCCTAAGCCGTCCTGGTCGGGTGCGTTTTGAATATGAACCGCCCAGCCCGCTGATGATTGTGGCCGATGGAACCTGGGTTTCGGTTGAAAATCGCAAACTGAAAACCTCGGAGCATTACCCGCTTAGCGCCACTCCGCTTAAAGTCATCCTGGCAGACAAAATCGATCTGCTTAAAGATGCCGATATCACCAAGGTATTCCAGGATGAAAAATACGTCACCTTGACGTTAAAGGACAAAGGATCAACGGAGCAAGGAGAGCTCACGTTAGTATTTGAGGCGACACAAATGGTGATAAAGGAGTGGATTGTAGTTGACGGTCAGGGCTTTCAGACTCGCATCGCCGTTTCCGACATGGTTACGGGTATAAAGCAGGATCCCAACCTGTTTTTCATCAAAAAACCCGACATCATCAGGGAAATTGAGAACTAGAATAATATGATCAGTATCAACAATCAAGAAGCACGATCCCTCGACGGCTGGCACTGAAAAACCTGAACAATCGGTGCCCATTCCGGGCATGTTAGACAAAGCAATGACGGGTCCTTGAAATCTCAAAAATCAATCACTACATCAAATTTAGGCGCGATTTTAGGTGCCAAGGCAGGTGATCCCCCCCGTTAACCTGCCCTCCTGAAATTGCCCACGCTTTAGAGCTCCCCTCTTAAGCGCACGTGCATGAAATGCACAGTCGTAAAGCCCGACCACGCCCTGGTTGGGCTTTACTTTTTGCGCCAAAAACAGATAGATTGCCAAAATTAAACAAGAGCAGATAAGCTCGAAAACCACATTTGAGGCCTGCACAATTCGTGCGCATTTCCTCCGGAGCTTTATATGGATCTTTCCGTCATCACATGGAACATCAATTCAGTGCGCCTGCGCATGCCGATCGTTGAGCAGCTACTTGAAGAGTATGCGCCTGACGTACTGTGCTTGCAGGAGACCAAATGTCCAAACGGACAGTTTCCTTTTAGTGCCATCAAAAAGCTCGGCTATGAGCATATCGTCATTAACGGCCAGGCCGGATACCATGGCGTTGCTACCATCTCGCGTCACCCTATTGAAGCCGAAGAAGTCCGTGAGTTTTGCAACAAGGGCGATTCCCGCCACGCCGCAATCACCATCGCTTCTCCTTCAGGTCCGGTTACCATTCATAATTTTTATGTACCGGCAGGCGGCGACGTGCCTGATCCGGAAGCCAATGAAAAATTCGCTCACAAGATCGACTTTTTAAACGAAATGAGTCAATGGTTTGAAGCCGAAAAAAACAACAAAAACAAGATGATTCTGGTGGGCGACTTGAATATCGCTCCTCTGGAAACAGATGTATGGTCGCACAAAAAGCTTGTTAACGTTGTAAGCCACACCGCTGTTGAAATTGACCTTCTCGATCAGGTTCAACGCTCGCACGATTGGATTGACGTTGTCCGCCAACACATTCCCGGAGAGCAGCAGCTATATTCGTGGTGGAGTTACCGGGCGCGCGATTGGCTGGCTGCTGATAAAGGCAGACGCCTTGATCACATATGGGTAACTCCAGCCCTAGGCGAAAAATCGCACCACGCAGAAGTGATAAAAGATGCAAGAGGCTGGGAGCGGCCCTCGGATCATGCACCTGTCATTGCTCGATTTGACTTGAGTTAACAGGTTATCTGAAACAAAAAAGCCAACCGGCTGGCGCGTTTTGGGTTTGAACCATCGGCAGCAATCCCCTTAATCTCAGGCTCAAAAAGGGGGTTAAATTGTTTTCGAACGGTATCATCCTAACTACTGTTGTTTTAACAGGCATCATTCTGTTTTCTCCCCGATTAGCCAGGTCACTGGGATGGCGATCAATGGTAACACCGCTGGCCTCTATCATTGGCAGCGGGTTCCTTGTTTTAGGGCCGATACTTGATACCTCTTATGGAAAATACGCCCCATTGGTAATGGCAGCTCTATGCCTGGGGGCTTACCTTTTTGGCTCGGCTATCAGATTTAATATTGCAACAATCGAGCGCAACAAAAATAACCGCAGCCTTTTGGAACAGCGTCTTGAAGTAGCCGCCTCCTGGTCTTTGGCTTTCGCCTATGTAATCTCAGTTTCATATTATTTAAATCTCTTTGGCGCATTTGGCCTAAGCCTGACACCTGCTAAGGGTGAATTTTCCGCCAACCTGCTTACAAGCGCCCTGTTTTTGATAATATTGTTGGTCGGCTGGGCCTATGGCTTCAGCGCGCTGGAGCGCATGGAAAAGGCCTCCGTCAGCATCAAACTTTCGATCATCGCCGGATTGCTGACGGGATTAATATTCTTTTTCACTGAGAAGGTATTAACCGATGGCCTCGTCCTCAATCCACCCGAACAAACCGGTTGGGCCGGGGTTGCCCTGGCCTTCGGCCTTATTGTGACAGTTCAGGGATTTGAGACTTCCCGGTATCTCGGCGACAATTACGATGCGCCGACCCGTATTCGTTCCATGAGATATGCCCAGTTGCTCTCTTCGGGAATCTACATGGTATATATCGGGTTACTGGCTTATGTTTTCCCCCGCGGCGTCCTATCATTAGATGAAACCGCAATTATCGATATGATGGTGATAGTAGCGCCGATTCTACCAGTCCTTTTGGTGGCGGCTGCCCTCAGCGCTCAATTTAGCGCCGCCGTTGCAGATACCAGTGGTTCCGGTGGATTAATTTTTGAGCTGACACAAAATCGCCTTAAGCCAAAACACGCTTATGCCTTGCTCACCGGTATCGGGTTACTGCTTACGTGGTCTGCCAACGTGTTTGAGATCATAGCTTATGCCTCCCGCGCGTTCGCGTTATATTATGGGCTGCAGGCAGCGATCGCAGCCTCCTCGGCCCTGCGTAACCGCCAATTTTATCTGCGCGCGCCGCTCTACCTTGGACTAACACTGCTTAGCCTGCTTATCGTGGTATTCGGAACCTCTGTTGAATAGGAAGTTTTCGGTTCACCGGCTCTAGACTGCGATGACAGAAAGCAAATTATCAAATTGGTTTATATCAAATCGGCCTGTGCTTAAGCCGTATTGGCGCCGAGCTGGCCTTGAATATGGCCGAGATCATCAAGGGTACTATTCAGGCGGTTTTCCAATACTTTGACCATTTTAATACCGATTTCAGGAAAATCCTCTGCCAGGCGCACCAACAGCTCTCGAGAGATTTTAAGAGCCTTGACATCATCGACGGCACGCAACGAAACCCGGCGCGGACTGTCTGTCAACATGCTAGTTTCACCGGCAAAAGCCCCGGGCTTTACCGGAATATTTGCGGCGTTTTTGCTTTCGGAACTTAAGATTATTTCAGCCTGTCCATCCAGCACAACAAAAGTAGCCGTTGCCTTGTCGCCTTTGCGATACAAAAACTGCCCCTTTTGATACGCCACATGTTCGGCCGAAAAAGCTACAATTTTCAGCTGTTCTTCCGACAGGCCGGAGAACAACGGAACCCCGCCAAGAATTGCTATATCTTGCGCTATTGCCATTATCGCCCTTCCTCAGGTTAGCCCGAGAAGTTTACCATAGATCGGCTCTTATCAAGAGCCAGTCTATGCCTCTAGGGTTAAGAGCCGCAATTGCTCATAACGAGCAACTATCAGTTGCTACAAAATAATGACAAAAAGCCCCGCAACACCACTGAAAATATCTCTAAATTGCAAATTTATCCCCATGATCTGGCAATAAGCAGGCGTTTAGGCTCAATCAGGGAACGAGTTTATAGCCACCAGTCTCGGTTACCAGTATTTCAGCGTTTGAGGGTTCGACCTCAATTTTTTGGCGCAGGCGATAAATATGCGTTTCCAGCGTATGGGTTGTCACGCCAGAATTATATCCCCAAACCTCATGCAACAACACATCGCGGCCGACTACCTGATCGCTCGCCCGATAGAGATATTTTAGTATCGAGGTCTCTTTTTCCGTTAGCCTGATTTTGCTCTGGT
>JAJFHR010000308.1 GCA_021775515.1 Hyphomicrobiales bacterium
GGATTAAGGTTGATTTACCAGATCCCGAAGGCCCACAAATAACGATACGTTCGCCTTTGTTGACCTTGAGGTTGATGTCTTTGAGAACGTGAAAATCACCATACCACTTGTTCATGTTGGTAATTTCGATGGCGGTCTCATCACTCACGATCATTTTTGAATTCGACGGTTCCGGCGTTGCGGTACGGGCAGCAGATCCGTTGGCCTTTTTTGCCACGGTCTTGCTTGCAGCTTTTTTCCTTGCGGCCGGTTTTTTAGCGGCGGCTGGCTTGCTCGCCGGTTTCTTGGCGGCGGTCTTTTTAGCCGCCGGTTTTTTAGGTGCTTTAGCCATTAAATACCTCTATCGCTTGTGCCCGCGGTGGAGACGATTTTCCATATAAATCGAATACCGGGACATACCAAAACAGAAAACCCAGAATACTGCGGCTGTAAACAGATAGCCGGTATGACTGGTGACGGGGGACGACCATTTAGGATCGGTGAAGGACAACTGAACTTGGCCAAGAAGATCAAACAAGCCGATAATCAAAACCAGCGTTGTGTCCTTAAACAGGCCAATAAAGGTGTTGACGATGCCCGGGATCACCAGTTTGAGAGCCTGCGGCAAAACGATCAGCCCCATCATACGCCAGTAACTCAGCCCAAGAGCCATCGCACCTTCGTATTGACCGCGGGGTATCGCCTGTAATCCGCCGCGCACAACTTCGGCCATATAGGCTGCTGAAAACAGTGCGACACCGATTAGACATCTGAGCAGTTTGTCAAACTGAACATCATCTGGCAGGAACAAGGGCAGCATCACGCTGGACATAAATAACACGGTGATCAACGGGACACCGCGCCAAAATTCAATGAACAAAATACTGGTCAGCCTCGCGACCGGCATTTTAGACCGGCGCCCAAGCGCCAGCACGATGCCAATCGGGAAAGAAGCAACTATCCCGGTAATGGCAACGACCAGCGTAACGAGTAAACCACCCCAGTTAGCTGTCTCAACGGCCTCCAGATTCCAATCAAATCCCAGTAGAAATAATACAGCAGCCAAAATGATGCCGATAGCGGCGACGACGACCATTCCTGAACCGATGTCGATTGAAGCAGTGGTTTTTGCCTGGAATATCACGATCCCGGCGGCCAGGGCTACAATAATAGCTAGCGTACTCCAGGCGCCACTGCCGATATCGATGTTACCGCCGGTCAGCAGCACTACGACCATTAATGGGTAGACAGCTAGCAGGAATATCGCATTTTCACGTTTATAGGGTATTGAGGGTATGAGCAGCGGCACCAGGGCCAAGACGCCGACAAGATAGCTGATATCAACACGCCATCTTTCGTCAATTGGGTAGCGGCCGTAAATAAACTGGTCAAAATAAGCACCGATGAAGGGCCAACAGGCGCCAATCTCCTCGCCGTCTGGAACAACTCCACCATCACTGATGTTTCGGCAGAATGTTCCATCACTGCCGCTCCACACCGCATGGGTAATAGAGAATGCAAATACGGGCGGAACAATGAGATAAATAAGGTAGAGACCAAAGACCGTTAAAACTCCACTCAGCCAATCGGAGAACAGATTTTTCGACATCCAACCGATAACACCGACTTCTGTTGCCGGCGGATCCATGGTCGGTGCCATTTCTGTACGAATATATGCTTTTGCCATGGTTTAGCGCTCCACCAGTGCCATTTTGGCGTTGTACCAATTCATGAAAACAGACGTCAGTATGCTTATCGTCAGATAAACCGACATCGTCATCAGGATAATCTCTACCGCCTGACCGGTCTGGTTCAACACCGTGCCGGCAAATACGGAAACGAGATCTGGATAAGCGACGGCGACAGCAAGAGACGAATTTTTTGTCAAATTGAGGTATTGGCTCGTCAACGGTGGAATAATCACCCGCAGAGCCTGTGGAATAATAACCAACCGCAAGGTGTGGGAGTTTTTAATTCCCAATGCACTGGCTGCTTCTGTCTGACCATAACTGACCGCCAGAATGCCAGCCCGCACAATTTCTGCAATGAACGATGCGGTATATAAGCTTAAGGCGAAAAGAAGCGCGAGAAATTCGGGGATAACCTGCAGGCCTGTGCCAAGCTGAAAACCTCGGCGAAGCATCGATCCTGTGTCCCTAAATTCAGGCAGGCCCCATTCGAGTGGCGCACCCAAGACAAGATATACCGCGAACGGAAGACCGACAATCAACCCCAGGGCTGTTCGCGCAAGGGGAAACTGTTGGCCGGTTGCAGCCTGGCGTTTATCGGCCCAGCGCTTGACAAAGAAGGTAAGAATTAGTCCCAGCACCAGCGCAATTACGACAAACCTGAAGCCGGCTTGGGGCATTGGGTTAGGAAGCCATAGTCCGGTGACATTTATGTGAAATAAATCAAACAAGCTGGCCTTATCGCGCTTGCCTGGAACAGCTCTTAATACGGCGAAATACCAAAAAAAGATTTGCAGCAATAATGGTATATTGCGCAAAATTTCAACATAAACTGTGGCAATCATGGCCACGACCCAGTTTTTCGACAGCCGCATAATGCCGACCAGAAAACCGAGAAATGTCGCAAAAACCACGCCAACGCCGGCGATCAAAAGCGTATTTAATAAGCCGACGAAAAATACGCGGCCATAACTGGAGGCCTCGGTATATTCAATCAGGACCTGATTGATGCCAAAACTGGCCGTCGTCTCAAGAAAGCCAAATCCCGAAGCAATGTTGCCTTTTTCGAGGTTGCGCGCCGTATTATCGACAAGCGCGTAGGCGAGATAAATAATCGCCAGGACCAAGACCGCCTGGAAGAATATGCCGCGCACACGCGGATCATTCCAAATAGCTACCTTAGCCTCATCTTCAGTTCTGTCTTGCACGTCTGATGACACTGAGACCCCTCCCTATCAAACGTTTGCGCTTAATTTGCGCAGGCCTGAACCTAAATTTCCCAAAAAGGTTCCCAAGCCCTCGATTATTATTGCGCCCTATGTTCAAGACCTGTTTCAGGCCTATCCAAAACGCGGTATCGCTCAGTATAGTTGAACTCTACCCAACAACATAATCAAAAAAGGCGGGAGGTTTTGTGCACCCGGCGACGCCTTGCAGCGCTACTGCCTGGTGCACGTAACCTCCCGCACTCAACTCTTAGCGGATTGGTGGTGCGTATTGGATGCCACCTTTGCTCCAAAGAGCATTTACACCGCG
>JAJFHR010000309.1 GCA_021775515.1 Hyphomicrobiales bacterium
GTGGTTGATACCAGTTCAATACCCGCCTCATAGTCATTAAGCCGGACAAATTCAGCATAGGCGCCGTCAAGAACCAGAACACAGCTTTTTGGCAAACCGTCACTCAGCCGCCGCACTTCAGATTGCGGCAGATAGGTGCCTGTCGGATTGTTGGGATTAGCAAGATAAACAACCTTGGTTCGATTTGTTACCCGGCGCAGAATTTCGTCAACATCAACCCGGAAATTATGTTCCGGTGCAATAACCGCTTTTGCCCCATTCGCTGCAATGGCAATGGGGTAAACAACAAACCCGTATTGTGTATAGATCGCTTCATCGCCCGGCCCGAGATAGACCCGGGCAATCAGATTGAGTAATTCGTCCGAACCATTACCGCAAACAAGGTGATCTGGATTAAGTCCGTATTTTCTAGCAATCGCCGTCCGCAAGACTAAAGCGCTGGAATCGGGATAACTAAATAAATCAGATGATGTCTGATGAAATGCCTCAATAGCCTTGGGGCTGGGACCGAGGGGCGATTCGTTAGAGGATAGCTTGAACGTTTTACCCTGGGACGCAGCCGGACGTTTGCCGGGTTTATAGGGCGCAATTTCCAAGATACCCAGTTTGGGCACCGGCCGGTTTATCGTCTCGCTCATTTGTTACTCGTGACTTCTATTTGTTAGGGGCAAAGACACTGCAAGAATTTATCGCGCAGTGACAGGCGCATTCATAGGTCCGCTGGCCCATAAAATCAAAGAAAAGATTGACATAATAGAAACTCACCACGTAGCTAGAACTTGTAATTGGGATAAAAAGTAATAATTCCATTTAAAGCACAGGACATCGCGAGTACGAGTTTGTATATGGTAAAAACAGCAGAAGCTGGCGGGAAAAGGCCTAAGGTCAGCGCCAAAGAAGCGCCGGCTTTTAGCAGCCGGGTGATTAAATTTGGGGAAGACGAACCTCTCAAACTTGATTGCGGCGAGGAAATCGCACCGCTTGAAATAGCCTATCAGACCTACGGCACGTTAAATCGGGACCGTTCAAACGCTATATACATCTGCCACGCTTTGACCGGGGATCAACATGTGGCAAGCGATCATCCCGCAACCAAGCGACCGGGCTGGTGGACGTTGATGGTCGGCCCTGGCAAACCAATTGATACCAACCGCTATTTTGTCATCTGTGCCAATGTGGTCGGCGGCTGCATGGGAACCACCGGCCCGAGCACTCTCAATCCCAAAACCGGCAAACCGCATGGTATTGAGCTCCCGGTCATCACCATTGCGGATATGGTACGCGCCCAGGCAATGTTATTGGACAAGCTTGAAATTCCGGATCTTTTTTGTGTTATTGGCGGCTCGATGGGCGGCATGCAGGTATTACAATGGGCGGTTGATTATCCTTCACGCGTCTTTACAGCCGTGCCCATCGCCACTGCCGCCAAACATTCGTCACAAAACATCGCTTTTCACGAGGTCGGGCGCCAGGCCATCGTGGCTGACAATGACTGGCTCGGCGGGGAGTATCTGAACCATGATACCAACCCGCGCAAGGGCTTAGCGGTTGCCCGGATGGCGGCGCACATCACCTATCTTTCCGATGGAGCATTGCAACGTAAATTTGGTCGCAATCTCCAGGATCGTGATGTGATAACCTATGGTTTTGATGCCGATTTTCAGGTCGAAAGCTATCTCAGATATCAGGGTTCAACCTTTGTTGACCGGTTTGACGCCAACAGTTATCTCTATATGACCCGGGCCATGGATTATTTTGATTTGGCAGGCGATCATGGTGGTGTACTGGCCAACGCCTTCAGTGGGACAACGACAAGATTTTGCATTGTTTCGTTCACCAGTGACTGGCTATTTCCGACTGAGGGCAATCGAGAAATTGTTCATGCGCTCAATGCCGTCGCTGCCGATGTTAGTTTTGTTGAAATCGAAACTGATCACGGTCATGATTCTTTTCTCCTTGAAACAACGGAAATGTTTGCCACAATTTCAGGTTTCCTGACCGCAGCTGCCCGCCGACGCGGGCTGGATTAAATCTGAAATGAAAAACACATGATCGAGAAACCACCGGCCAAAAGTCTTGCCCTGCGCAAAGACCTTCAGCTTATCGCTGATATGATCGAACCCAATTGCCGCGTACTTGATATTGGCTGCGGCGAAGGCGAATTGCTGCATCAACTTGCAGAAACTAAAGGCGTGGATGCCCGGGGCATAGAATTAAGCCAAGCCGGTGTAAATCTGTGCGTATCTCAAGGTTTGTCTGTGGTACAAGGCGATGCCGATAGTGATTTGATCAACTACCCTGACAACAGTTTTGACGTGGTTATTTTGAGCCAGACCATTCAGGCAACTCAAAAACCGCGAGCTGTCCTCGAGCAATTATTAAGGATTGGAGATAAAGTGATTATCTCCATCCCCAACTTCGGCTATTGGCGGGTGCGGCTGCAATTGCTGTTCAACGGCACCATGCCGGTAACCAGAAACTTGCAGGAAAGCTGGTATGACACGCCAAACATTCATTTTTGCACCATTCGTGATTTCGAACATTTATGTGACGCACTTAAGGTGAATATCAAAAAAGAAATTGCGATTGATTCTCGCGGCCACACAATGGCTGTGTCGTCTTGGCGCCCGTTAATGAACCTGTTTGGCGAAAAAGCAGTTTTTGTCCTGACCAAGAAAAACACTTGATTTCCAGCCGATCACGTCAGGAACACTGCCGCGTGCTCGCCGGAACCGTTTTGATGGCCGCCCCAAAGATGGTTTTTTGTTTTTGCGTGCCCTGAACGGCGGTGGCCGCATAAACCTGTTTGGTTGCTTCCACCAGAATTACACCTGCAAATCCCGGCCACAGCCAGGCCCCGATACGCTCCCACGCAACCGCCGACCGTAACAAAAAGGCGCGGGTAAAAGGCGGCATATACAGGGCAAATGTCCAGTATTCCGGTGCAAGATAGGCATCGCGCAACAGCTGGATCAGCTGCCTGCGGCTAAACGGGCGGCCATGGCCAAACGGCGTATGGTCAAAGCGTGCCCACATGCCGCGCCGATTTGGCACCACCATCAATAAATGGCCACCTGGGGCAAGCACGCGCCAGGCCTCATCAAGCATAGCTGGCAGATTTTCAGCCATTTCGATATCGTGCACCATCAATATTCTATCAATACTGCCGTCGCGCAACGGTAGCCCGTCGGGATCAACCAGTGCCGTTAAGCAGGGTTCCTCAACCGGCCAGCGCGCCACTCCCTGCCGTGCGGGCATAAAACCCGCACTCAACAAAGCTTCGCCCTTAAACATGCCGAGATAAGGTGTGGCATACCCGATCCCGGCCAAGCGCAATCCGGTGATATCAGGCCAAATAGCCCTAATTCGCTGGGCAACAAGCCGCCGGGCAATTCCGCCCAGAGCTTCTGCATAAAACGCGCGAATATCGATCACATCTAGGGCCATTGAACCTTCACAGAATACAGGTTGAGTTTGCGTTCATTTTTTGGGCTGCCAAATCAGCCAAAATCGATATTATATTACTCAACTTAATCGCTCATAAAGATAATTAAAAATCAGGAGTGCAACATGACAACCTTTGAAATTTTCCAATTTCCCTGCCTTAATGACAATTATGGTGTGTTGCTTCACGATGAGGCATCACAGACAACTGCCTCAATTGACGCCCCGGAAGCCGCTGCGATCCGGTCTGCGTTGGCAAAAAAAAACTGGTCACTTACCCATATTCTCAACACCCACCATCATCATGACCACACGGGTGGAAATCTCGACCTTAAAACCGAAACCAATTGCACCATCCTCGGCCCTCGCGCCGAAGCCGGCCGGATACCGGGTATCGATGTTCAACTGAGCGAAGGCGACACATATACATTAGGATCTTCGAACCTGCAGGTGCTCGAAACGCCGGGACACACACTTGGCCACATTGTTTATTGGTTTGCCGGGCAAAACACTGTCTTTGCCGGGGACACGTTATTTACGCTGGGGTGCGGTCGCGTTTTTGAAGGTACGCTGGACCAAATGTGGACGTCTCTGCAAAAGCTGATGAAACTGCCTCCGGCAACGGTTATTTATTCCGGCCATGAATACACCCAGGCCAACGCTGCTTTTGCACTGAGCATCGAACCGGGAAATTCAGCACTTCAAGCCCGGGCAAAGTTGATTGGCGATATGCGGGCCCACAACGAACCTACCGTGCCAACGACCCTGAAATTGGAGCTCGACACCAATCCGTTTTTGCGGCCAGACAGTCAAGAAATTCAAAAAATTCTGGGCCTCATCGGCGCTGATTCAGCAGAAGTATTCGGTGAAATCAGAAGGCGCAAAGATAGCTTTTAGCCACTGCGTTTCGGCCAGGCACCAGCCTCGGCTGGTTGACCTGCAACCTTAATCATGACAACCGTTTAACCTTCAAAGACGAATAAGGCAGCAACTATGGATTGGTTATATTGGCAAAAAGGTGGCTGGACGACGGAAGAAACCGCCATCTTGAGCCTGAAGGATAATGCTTTTTGGATGGGCAATACGGTTTTTGATGGTGCCCGGGCCTTCAACGGCTGGGTCCCCGATCTTGATAAGCATTGCGCACGTGCGCTTAATTCCGCCGAACGCATGTTGCTCAAACCAGATATTAGGCTGGAGAGGCTGGTGGAACTTTGCCGGGAAGGTGTTTCTCGTTTTCCCAAAGATGCCGAACTTTATATACGGCCGATGTTTTTTCCTCGCGGCGGTTTCATTATTCCCGTGCCCGAGACAACCGAATGTGCAATTGCCATTCACCGGCTGCCGCTGCCCGATGCCGGTGGTTTCACCGCATGTCTTTCGCCGTTCCGCCGTCCTTTTGCAGACATGGCCCCGACCGATGCCAAGGCTGCCTGCCTTTATCCCAACATGCAACGCGCATTGGTCTATGCAGCAAAACAAGGATTTGAAAACGCCATCGTGCAGAAAACCGATGGCTCAATTGCCGAATTTGCCTCGGCAAATCTCATGATCGTGAAAGATGGAAAAATCATCACACCAACGGCCGACGGCACTTTTCTTGCCGGCATTACCCGCCATCGTATCATCAATCTGCTCGCAGCGGACGGCAATCCGGTCGTAGAGGCTTTGATTTCCAAAGAAGATCTCATGACTGCCGATGAGGTTTTCAGCACCGGCAATCATGGCAAAGTGCTGCCGGTCACCAAAATTGACGACAAGGTCTTTGGCATCGGCCCCATCACAAAACATGTGCGCGGGCTGTATTGGGATTTTGCCGAGTCTTGCCCTCTAAACTAAAATTGCCGCAAGGGACAACGTTAAGCTAGATATTGCCCGCCATTGGCTGCAATCGTCGAGCCGGTGATAAATCCGGCCTTATCGTCGGCCAAAAACAAAACGCAATGGGCAATTTCTTCTGCCCGGCCCAACCGGTTTACGGGAATGCCGGCAATAATGCTCTCCAGCACTTTTTCCGGTACCGCTGCCACCATATCGGTGTTGATATAACCAGGGGCGATGCAGTTCACCGTTATACCCTTGCGGGCGGTCTCCTGCGCCAGTGCCTTGGTAAAGCCAATGATACCTGCTTTTGCGGCAGAATAGTTGGACTGCCCCATCTGGCCCTTTTGACCGTTAATGGAGGAAATATTGATAATGCGTCCATAGCCGCGCTCACGCATTCCATCGATTAGCGGCCGGGTCATATTAAACATCGAGGACAGATCAATCCGGATTACATCTTCCCACATCTCGCTGGTCATTTTATGCAACATGCCATCACGTGTAATTCCGGCATTATTGACAACAACATCTATTGCACCAAGATCATCTTCGACTTTTGACAGACCTGCCGAACAGGCATCAAAACTTCCCACATCCCATTTGTAAACGGCAATGCCGGTGTCTTGCTGGAATTTTTCCGCCGCTTCGTCGTTACCGCCATAGTTGGCGGCCACGGTATATCCCGCCTCTTTCAAAGCCATTGAAATTGCCGCACCAATTCCTCGGGTTCCCCCGGTTACAATTGCAACCCGTGACATATTCAGCCTCCCCATCGATTTAATATTTGATGTGCTCCATTAGCTGCGGAGCACATCTTGGGTTTATCAAAATAAGCGTCTAATCGCGCTCGACACACATAGCGATTCCCATGCCGCCGCCGATACAAAGCGTGGCTAATCCTTTTTTGGCTTCGCGCCGTTCCATTTCATGCAGCAATGTCACCAGAACCCGCGCCCCGGAGGCGCCGATCGGATGACCAATTGCAATGGCACCACCATTTACATTTACTTTGTCGGTATCCCAGCCAAGCTCCTTGTTGACCGCACAGGCCTGTGCCGCAAAGGCTTCATTGGCTTCAACCAGGTCAAGATCGTCAATAGACCAGTTGGCTTTTTCCAGGGCACGCCGCGACGCTGGGATCGGACCTGATCCCATTATCGAGGGATCAACCCCCGCCTGCGCCCACGAAACAATTCGCGCTAGCGGCGTCTTGCCTTCAGCCTCAGCGCGTTCACGGGTCATAAGCACCACGGCGGCTGCGCCATCATTAATCCCGCTGGCATTTGCAGCCGTGACCGATCCGCCATCACGTTGAAATGCTGGCCGCAATCCACTCACGCTTTCAAGGGTTACCCCGTGTTTGATATATTCATCGTCTTCAACTACGGTTTCACCCTTGCGGGTTTTGATCGTGACCGGAACAATCTCGTCTTTAAATTTGCCAGCCTTTTGGGCCGCCTCCGCTTTGTTTTGCGAGGCAACAGCAAACTTGTCCTGCTCATCCCGGGTGATCTGCCATTTTTCAGCAACATTTTCCGCTGTCTGGCCCATATGATAGCCGTTAAAAGCATCCCATAGACCATCTTTGATCATCGTATCGATAAATTTGACGTCGCCCATCTTGGTTCCATCGCGCAGGTGAGCCACGTGTGGAGCCTGGCTCATGCTCTCCTGGCCACCGGCCACAACAACTTCGGAATCGCCATTTAGAATTGCCTGATAACCTAACGCCACCGAGCGTAGTCCGGAGCCACATAACTGGTTAACCGCCCAGGCTGGAGATTCAACTGGAATACCGGCATTAACAGAAGCCTGCCGGGCGGGATTTTGCCCCTCACCTGCCTGCAATATCTGTCCCATAATCACCTCGGAAACATCTCCCGGCGCTACCTTGGAGCGCTCGAGAGCCGCGTTAATGGCGACCACGCCCAGTGAATGAGCCGGCAGGGATGATAGACCGCCGCCAAAAGATCCAACCGGTGTGCGGGCAGCGCCAACAATGACGACCTCAGTGCTATTTTGTTTCATTGGTATTTTCTCCCAACCAAAAACCGCCAACTCGCTCGGCGCCTTGTTCAATCTGATGTGGCCGGCCACAAGATCCTGATGCGCGTATGAGTGGAGGTAAACAACCTACAATTAATTCAAATTAACCATAACTCGAATGCAAAAATGTTGCAACGCGAAAATATTCATTTTGCAATGCAGCATTAATATTTCCAATTGACATATACGCAGTTAATCTTACGACGTTTTTTGCACCGCGAAAAAGATGCATGTATAGTATGTTGCAAGCAACCAAGAGATAAACCCATTTGGGAGCTGTTTCCGCCTTGAGCCAGATCAAATTTTGACATTTGGAAGGATTAACGATCGTGTCACAGAAATCAGATGGGAAGGAAGAAACCATCGTCATAAAAAAATACGCCAACCGGCGGCTCTATAACACTGCAACCAGCACCTATGTTACGTTGGATGATTTGGCCGAGATGGTTAAATCCGGCGCAGACTTTACGGTCAAAGACGCTAAAACTGGCGAAGACATAACACATTCGGTGTTAACGCAGATTATCTTCGAGCAGGAAAGCAAGGGCGAAAACATGCTGCCGGTCAGTTTTTTGCGGCAGTTGATCCGGTTTTATGGCGACAGTATGCAGCACCTTGTCCCCAGTTATCTGAATGTTTCACTCGATATGCTGACCCAGGAGCAAGACCGCCTTCGTAATTCCATGGACACTTCTTTTGCCAAAACGCCGTTTGATGCAATGGAAGATCAGGTGCGTCAGAATATGGACATGTTCAAACAGGCCGTGACCATGTTCTCACCCTTTGCTGGATCAATGGATACGGCACCGGAAAGTCCTTCTGAACCCGCAGAAGAACCCGAAACACCTCAGCCAAATGAAATGGAATTGTTGCGCGACCAACTTGCCAAAATGCAATCTCAGCTTGATCGGCTAGACAAGGATAAATCCTAAATCGGGATCAAAACATCAACCGGCGATGTTTTGTTTTTTTGCCGCATCTTCAATTTTGGTCGGAATTTCCATTTGCGCTGCGCCAAACAAAAAACCCTGCATATAGTCAATTCCCCAGTCGCGTAATAATTCCACATCACGCTCATCTTCAACCCACTCAGCTACAGTTTCGAGGTTAAAGTTCTTGGCGAGATCTATCAGGGTGCGGACAAAAAACTGATTATCCGGGCTCTGGTGAAGATTTTCCACAAACGAGCCATCGATTTTGACCATATCCACGTTCATCAGCTTGAGATTGCGGAACGACGTGTAACCGGCGCCAAAGTCATCAATTGCAACCCGGCAACCAAGGTCTCGTAGGGAGGATACAAATTTTGTTGATTCCTCGATGTCGTTAATTGCAACGGTCTCGGTAATTTCAACCGTCAGTCTATGAGCAAAATCACGATTGGAGCCGATGAATGCCGTCAAGTTGGCCAGCCACGAAGGATCCGTCGCCGTCAGGCCCGATACATTGAAGGTGAAATTAACACCCGGTGCTGCTTCCAGGGCCTCGATCGTAAGTTCCAAAACCCGGTGATCAATCAGCCTTACAAGCCCAAGTTGTTCTGCAACCGGAATAAAATGACCGGCGGAAACAATTTCGTGATCCGGTTTGACCAAACGAAGCAAACATTCATAATGCGCCGGCAGACCGGTAGCCGCATAAACAATTGGTTGGTAACCCAGCCTGAGGCGGCGATCATTCAATGCGGAGATAATTTCATCGGCAAACATTATATTCCGTTTTCTATGAGATTCCTTCTTGCTGGAATGTTCATAGGCAACAAAATGGTCCATGTGCCGTTGTTTGGCCTCGCTCAAAGCCTCTTCCGCCCGCACCATACCTTCCTGGGTCGTCCGGGCGTGGCGCGGCATCACCACCCCGCCAAGAGAAATGGCTGCCGAGACCGGTCCCGCAGCGGTTTCAATCACTGCACCACGAATGGCATCATCCAGTCTGACAGCGGCAATCCGCATGTCTTCCTCGTTACAATTAGCCAAAATTATGCCAAATTTATTGCCGGCATACCGGCCCATAGAATCACCGCCGCGCAGTTTTTCCTTTAATCGGTTGGCCACGGCCGCGATTACCTGGTCGGCAACATCAAATCCGTAGGCATCATTGACCATCGCCAGATTATTGATTGCAGCAAGCAGGAATGCGCAGGGCATACGTGTTTGCTCGGAAGATTTTAGTGCTTCATCCAGCGTTTCATTTAAACGCAACCGGTTCATTTGCCCGGTCAATGGATCATAGGAGCTTAAATAGGCAAGTTCCTGGTCGCGTTGATAGCGTTCATCAAATAGGCGAATAATGCCCTGAGCCTTGACCGGCTGGCCATTGGAATCTGCAAACCACCGGCCAGAATCATCCAGCCAGCACGACGTGTGTCCATTGCGTCCTTGCGGTAGAATCCTGTATTGAATCTCATAAGGCACCCCGTCGCCTTCATCGACCAGGTGACTGTTCATAACCGCTTCATACCGGTTGGTCAGATTGTCGGTGTCAAGGAACGAGGCAAACCCTCTGCCGGTATTGAGCAGGCTCAAATCAGGCACACCAATTGAACATGATTAGATTTCGACTCACGTTCCATGAAAAGGGCAGTCAAGCATTCATAATGATAATGACCGTGTTTGTGGCTTTTGAACCCCGGCACCGCTTTTGCTCCGTTGCGCCTTCAGTTACAATAGTTCGCTAACAATAGTTCCGTTCGCCCTTGCTGATGCTTGTGACTGTGTTTTGAACCCGTTTGAGCTGAGCTAATTGATCTGTCTCCTTGTGGGCTTTCCTGATAGTGCGCCGTCGCTTGCGCTTGCTCTATGCACCCTGGCAATCGATGATCGCGCTCTCCAGCTGGTCATTGGACTCTGGGTGCGTTTTTTGCTCCCTTTCCTCGGTCGCT